>JALVCQ010000158.1 GCA_027009805.1 Bacteroidota bacterium | reverse complement strand
GGGGAAGAGGGCGTCCTTGACCACGCGAACGTTTTCGAGGAAATGCAGCACTTTGGTCTGTCCGCCGCCCGTGCAGTGGATGATGCCGTGTATCGAAGCGGGTGCCGTCCTCCACACCTTATTAATATAAGGGAGGTAGGTTCGGGTGGGTGATAGGAGGAGTTGCCCGAGGGTGCGGGTGTCGTCGGCGATGGTCAGTCGGTCCGTTACCTTTCCATCGCCGCGATAGACGGCGTCAGGGGGCGACTGTGGGGCCAGCGTTTCGGGGTATTTTCGGGCATATTCCCGATGGAGGACGGCATGACGGGCGAGGGTGAGGCCATTGGAACCGATGCCGCTGTTATAGTCGGGGTCGTAACGGCATCGGCCTTCGGATGCGATGCCGATGACCACGTCGCCGGGCCGGATGGAGACGGTGCGCACGTGGTCGGCGGGCATTTCTGCGTGGGCGGTGATGCCTACGTCGATGGTTCGGACGATGTCGCCGACATCGGCGGTTTCGCCGCCGGCCGGCATGCATTCGATGCCGAGGTCTTGCAGCCATGCACAGTATCGGATGTTTTCATCGATGATGGTTTCGATGACTTCGGCGGGGATGATGTGTTTGTTGCGGGCGATGTTAGAGGCCAGCGAGAAGCCTGTGGTAAAGCCGGCACAGGCGAGGTCGTCGATATTCATCACGATGGCGTCTCGGGCGATCCATCGCCATACGTTCAGGTCGCCGGTTTCTCGCCAGTAGATGTAGGCCAGTGCGGGTTTGGTGCCGGCGGTATCGACGTGCAGGGCAAAGGCTCGGTCACCTTTTTTTAATATGCGGGCAAAGGCATTGGGGAAGGGGGACGGCGGCAGTTTTCGGACGGCCTGATGGACTTCTTCTTTGGAAGGCGAGACGCCCAATTGTTCATATTCGGACATGGGGTGAGCCTTGGTGCCTTGCAAAGATGCAGCTTTTGGATGGCGGCCTGCATGGGCGATGTCATTTAGCGGGCAAGCGCAACGCATGCGTCGTCCCGTCCTACCTTTGCCGGTGCCTGCGAAACCGACGAGATGCATTTTGAACTTCATGTCACCGACCCACACAGTTGGGCCAGAGCCGGGCGTCTGATTACCTCTCGGGGCGTCATTCCCACACCTGTTTTTATGCCGGTGGGGACGTATGGCACCGTAAAAGCGGTTCATCAGTGGGAATTGCGGCAGGTGGTGGATGCGCCCATCATCTTAGGCAATACCTATCACTTGTATCTGCAGCCGGGGACGGAAGTGATCGGTCAGGCGGGCGGCTTGCATCGTTTCATCGGGTGGGAACGGCCCATCTTAACCGACAGCGGCGGTTTTCAGGTCTATTCGCTGTCTAAGATTCGCAAGATTGAGGAAAAGGGAGTATGGTTTCGATCCCATCGCGACGGCAGTGCGCACTTTTTCACGCCCCGCAGTGTGCTGGACATTCAGCGGACGCTGGGTTCGGACATTATGATGCCGCTGGATGAGTGTACGCCCTATCCGTGTGATCGGGCGTATGCCGAGCGTTCGCTGGCGCTCACGCATCGCTGGCTCGATGAGGCCGAGCATTACTGGCGGGAGACCTTCGACACCACCCGACAGACGCTCTTTCCAATTGTCCAGGGCAGTGTCTATGAAGACCTTCGGCGCACCGCCGCACGCTACGTGCAGCAATATCCGGCAGTGGGCTATGCTATCGGCGGATTGTCGGTGGGCGAGCCGCCCGAAGTACGCAACACCATGACGGAAGCGGTCACTGAAACATTACCCGAGCACAGCGCCCGCTATCTGATGGGCGTGGGCAAGCCGGAAGACATCCTCGACGCCATCGAGCGGGGCGTGGACATGTTCGACTGCGTCATCCCCACGCGCAACGCCCGCCACGGGCTGATGTACACCATGCACGGCACCATCAACTTCAAAAACGCCCAATGGAAAGACGACTTCTCGCCGCTGACCGGCGACGACGAGCAATATTGTCCTTACGACAAACAATATTCCCGGGCATATTTGCGTCATCTGGTGATGAATGAAGAATATCTGGGCATGATGATCATCACGGTGCATAACCTTTGCTTTTTCCTGGCGCTGGTCCGACAGGCCCGCCGGCACATTCTGGCCGGCGACTTCACGGCGTGGAAAAGGCGGATGCGCAAACGCGTTTCAAGGCGGGTGAGCCGATGAAGGTGCTTACGATCACCGACCGCTACATCATGCGGCGCTTTGTGACCACGCTGGTGTTTTCGCTGATGATCTTCATGGTGATCATCGTAGTGTTCGACATGGTGGAGAAGCTCGACGAGTTTCTTAAACACGACCTGAGCACCTGGCAAGTCATTCGGGAATATTACCTGATCTTCATTCCCTATTTCATTTCCACGTTTCTGGCTTTTTTTACGTTCATTTCAGCTATTTTCTTCACGTCTCGGATGGCATATGCCTACGAGATCATCGCCATCGAGAATGCGGGGATGAGCCCGCTGCGGATGCTGGTGCCTTATCTGATAGTGGCCATCGGCGTGGCGGGGCTCAGTTACTACCTGAACGGCTGGTTTCTGCCCCGGCACGCCGGGCAGATGATCCTCTTCGAGGCCCAATATTTAAGCCGGCCCTATCATTATCGGGAGGTGAACATCCATCGTCAGATCAGCCCGCAATGGTATTTGTATCTGGAAGAGTATAACAACCGGGACTCGATAGCCTACAAGATGTCGCTGGAAAAATTTGAGGGGAAAGTGTTGCGATATAAGGTAACCAGCCACTTTGCGCGCTGGTCGGGTGCGGACAGTGCGTGGGTGTTACACACCTATCGGATTCGTCGGTGGGAAGGACGCCGGATGCGGGTTCGTTCGGGCAAGGAGCTGTCCGTCCGGATTCCGCTGACGCCGACCGACTTTGAGAAGTCGGCGTCGTTGCTTCAGGTGATGACGAACCCGCAGTTGCGGCGTCGGATTCTTGAGTTGCAGTTGAAGGGCGCCGGCGAGGCCCGCTACGCCGCGGTGGAGTTAGCCAAGCGGCAAGCGCTTCCGGCGGCGGCGATTGTTCTGGTGGTCATCGCCTTCTCGATGGCTTCCCGGCAGGTGCGGGGCGGCATGGGCATGCATCTGGGCATGGGGCTGCTGATCGGATTTTCTTACATTGTCTTTCTTCAAATTTCCGCCACCGCAGCCATCAAGGCCGACCTATCGCCCTTCTGGGGGGCGTGGCTTCCCAACGTGGCCTATTCGTTGCTTGCGGTGTGGCTCCTTTATCGAAGGGCCCGCGTATAATCCGCCAAACCTGTATCTTTCCCGCTTCAAAAGCATGACCGATGAAGACCGTATGGGTATTTTTAGCTGACCGCATTCTGGACAACGAAACCGTGCAGCAATTGCGCGGCGAAGTCCGTTCATTCTTGGCGGATTGGAAAGACCATGGCAAGCCCATTCGTTCGTCATTGGATGTGGTGAACAACGCTTATTTCATCGTGGTGGCGGATGAAGAACGGGTGGACGGATGTCCCACCGACGACCTGTATGCCTTTTTCAAAGAACTGGGCGGCCGTTACGGCACCGACTTTCTTAATCGTTCTGTGGTGGGCTACATCGACGGTGAGCGGCAGTTCCGCCTGACCACGCTGGACGAACTGCCGCGCCTCTATCAGGAAGGGAAGATCAACGACGAGACGCTTTTTTACAATCACGTGGTGAACACGCCCGAGGAACTGTCCGACTGGCTTCGTCCGCTGCGTCGGCTCTGGGTGGCCCGCTTTGCGCGACGACCGGTTCAGGCACAGTAGGGGGGAAGAACCGCCTTCATCCCCGGCACCCGGGATACCACTGCGGCGGGTAAAGGGGGAGGGAAAAGGATTCTTTGAAGCGGGGATGCCGGAGGTGGATGCCCATGCGGGGGAAGGTGACCACCACACCGGGGGCGCGGCGTCGCCATTGTTGCCATTGCCACAGGGCATCTCCGTTGGGGATAACGACGGCGAAAGTGCCCGCGGGGAATGTCTCGGGCCATTCAGCGCATAACGGGACGGGGCCGACCTGTTCGGTCAGTCGTTGCAGGAAGTGGGTGTAGGGGTCTTCTTGGTGGATGCGCGGGGTGGGAGGTCGGCGACTCAACAGTTCAAAGAAAAGCGGCGAGTGAATCCGGTAGAGGCTTTTCGCTTCCCAGTAATGAAAGAGGTATGCCCGGAAGGCCCGGTGCACGTCAGTCGAGCAGTTCTTTGATGATCGTCTGTTCGTTGCGGAGGATGTTCAATTTTTCTTCGAGGCGGGCGACCCGCTCCCGATAGTTCTCCACCAGTTTTCCGCCCAGGTCGCCGAACATTTCAAGGTTGGTCTCCAGCTTATTCTTTTCGTTGGCCAGGTGTGCGATCTCGGCGTTGATTTTCTTGCGTCTGTCCATCAACTCTTCCCGGGGCATCGTTTCCAACAACAGCCGTGTGCGCACGGTTTCAAATCCTTCTTCGCCTCCCATTTGTTCCATCAGCGGCATGATAATTTCCCGCAGTTCTTCTTCGACTTCTTTCTTGCGGGCTCTGGGGACAAACCCCAGCTTGCGCCACTGCTGTAAGGTTTTTTTGAGGAAGGCCGCTGGGTCGTCGATGCCGGTTTCCACCTGCTTCCGCAGGTCGGCCAGAAACGCCTTTTTCTTTTTATAGTTTTCTTCCTCGACGAGTTCCAGCTTTGCTTGATAGTCGGCCCATTTTTTCAGGAAAGCCTCTTTGGCCTCTTTCAGTTCTTTTCGCAATCGGGCCCTGACAGGCGGCGAAATATCCTTGCGTCGGATTTCCCGTTCACATTTTTCCACCAACTCCGACATGATCTTGCGGGCGCCCTTCATATTCTCCTCCCGAGTCAGCTCTTCGATGCGCTGAATATACTTTTTCCGCAGCTCTCGGGCGATTTTTTCACTTTCTTCATCTTTAGCGGCAAAGAACTGTCGGCGCAACCCATAAAACTGGTCAAGGGCCTCTTTAAGGGCGGCCCGGAGTTGTCGGCGTTGTTTCGGCGAGAGGGGGCCGGGCTGATGAAATTCCGCCACCAACGCCCGCACCTCATTGACGGCATTTTCCCAATCGCGGCGCGTTGGATACGGTTGCGTAAGCGCCTCGATGCGCTCGATGATGGCGCGGCGGCGGGCTTCCGTTTCGGCCTCCTTCCGGCGCAAATCGTCCCAGAGCGTATCCAGTTGTTGGGTGATCCGCTCTTTTACCTCCTGAAATGCGGTCCTGATTTCCTCGGCATGTTCATTCGGAACGGGGCCGCAATGTTGCCACTCTTCCATGATGCGGCGGAACTCGGCCCGCAAGCGGAAAGGGTCCTGAACAGCGGGCAATTGCTGAAGCTGTTCCAACAATTCCCGTTTGATGCGCAGGTTAGCGGCCTTGTCGGTTTTCATCAGGTCGAAATACTGGTCTTGCATTTTGAAAAGTGCGGCCACATAGAATCGGTAACTCTGTTCGATTTTTTCCCGCACCCGTCGGGGGACCGGCCCTGTATGATGCCACTGTTCCCGCAACTGACGGAACTCCCGCACATGTGCAGGCGTAAACTCGGAAGAAGCAGCCAGTTCTTTCAGTCGTTCGACAATGCCTTTTTTAACCTCGTAGTTTTTCTCCAACTGCTCGAGAAATCGTTTTCGTTCTTCTTTCAGCTTTTCCCGAAATGTTCGGAGGAGCTCTTGAAAAGTGTCATCCAGCGCATCCGGTTGATACCGGAAGGGCGCGTCCTGTTGCCATTCCTCACGTTGTTGCTGTTCCCGCGCTTTGCGCAACTCGGCATATGCATCTTCGATTTCACGCACCAGATCGACGCTGGCCCGCACCGAGCCGGCATTCACTTTCCGGCGGAGGATTTCGATCAGTTCTTCCCGCGTGTAACTATCGATATCTTCCTCTGCTTCCTGATTTTCATCCGGTCGGGCATCCGCAGCCGCGTCGGATGCCCCCTCAGGCGTGGTGGATGAAGGTTGGGACTCGATGTGTTCCTTATTCTCTTCGATAATGGTCATGGGGGCCGCGTTGATGCTGTGCAAAAATAGACCTTCCGGCCGGAGTGTCACTGTTTTAAGCACTTTTCTCGCACACCGACCACGAACAGGGTCCCATCCCGTCGCCCGAATCGTTGAATGCTTTTCGGTCTATGCTTTCTTGCTTTCCACTTCTTTGCGAATGCGCCAGGCGGGGGGATAATAATTGTTGATACGGCCGTCGGGAAGGGCTTTGCCCCATCCGAGGATGCGCTTGCGGAAGGTCAGCAACAGCCATCCTTTGTGGGGCGCGGCGAGGTAAAGCGGCGCGCCTTTGAGGTATTGCAACGCTTCCGTATCGGAAAGGGACACGCTGGGATAAATATGCCGCCCATAGCCGAACCGACTCAGCGGCCATTCGGGATGCGGCAGATGCCCTTTGCGGCGCCGCCGGGCAAGTCCCACCCCCGGGCGCATCTTCCGGAAACGCGGCAAGCGATGGATAAAGTCCAGATGCGCCGCCGGAAACGCTCGGACGTCTTCTTCCCACTCGATGCATTGCCATCCGTCCGATAGCGGCCATTCCGCCGGACAAGCCGTCGGCCGGAAGGCCGGAGAAGGTGTTTTTTTGCGAGCAACGGGCGATGTTCCCAATGCAGATTGCTTGCGAAACACCGTCACAGTGAGGCCCTCTCCCGTGAGCCGATGCGGATAGAAACGATATAACATCTGCGGGCCCGCCGGCGTGTCCACCGCATCGGTCACGATACCCCACTCGGGCGGGACCTCCTTAAAATAGGGTTCAAAGGTGGTGCCATATTGGGCATAGAGGTGCTTTATCTGGGCTTCGTTTTCTTCGGGGGCGAAGGTGCAAGTGCTGTAAATCAACAAGCCGCCGGGGCGGACCAATCGGGCGGCCGATCGCAGGATGTCTTGCTGGGTGCGGCTGCATGCCTGAATGCGCCGCAACGACCACTCGGCCCGGGCTGCGGGCAGCTTTCGGAACATTCCCTCTCCCGAGCAGGGCGCATCCACCAGCACCACATCGAAGGCTTCGCCCGCGGCTTCCCACTGCTTCGGCCACGCCCGGGTGATGAGCTGGCGCCCGATGCCCCAGCGATGCAGGTTTTCCACCAGCGCCGGCCAGCGTTTGCCTTCGGGTTCGTTGCTCACAAGCAGGCCCTCGCATCGGTCGAGGTGTGCCAGCAGATGGGTGGACTTGCCGCCCGGGGCCGCCGACAGGTCGAGGATGCGCATCCGGTCTTTCCATTCGATGAGGTAAGGGATAAACATGCTGGACGGCTCCTGCACGTAGTAAGCGCCGGCATGCCACAGCGGGTCAAAGACAAACGGCGGACGCTCGGGCAGGTAAAGGCCTTCGGTGGGAACCCAGGGCACGGGTCGGGCTTCGGGGGAGAAATCTTCCCGTCGGCCCTTCCATGGATGAAGCCGCACCGCCGTGACGGGATCGCCCTCCAATGCGGCTTCCAGTGCCGCGGCCTCCGTTCCCATGCGGGCCCGGATGCGGTCCAGAAAATCGGAAGGGATTGCGTAGTTTCGACGTTCCATTCAGGCAAGATAACGACACATGGCGATTCCCGGCCCCATCGTGCGCCAGATCCTCGAAACAGCAAAGATAGAGGAAGTCGTCGGCGAATTTGTGACGCTGAAAAAGCGGGGAAAAGACTATGCGGCGCTGTGTCCTTTTCATCCCGAGAAGACGCCCTCTTTTTACGTCTCACCTTCGAAGGGCATTTTTAAGTGTTTCGGTTGCGGCAAGGGGGGGGATGTAGTCACCTTTCTTCGGGAACATGAGAAGATGAGCTATGTGGAAGCCCTCCGCTGGCTTGCCGACAAATACGGCATTCACATTCCCGAGGAAGTGGATGACGAGGCGGTGGAACAGGAAGAACAACAGCGGAAGCAGCTGCTTTCGTTGTTGCAATATGCACATCAACACTACCGCCAACAGCTGAAAAGCCCGCAGGGCCGCGGGGCGATGGGGTATCTTCAGAATCGGGGGGTGGACGAGGCCGTTGCCGAGCATTTTCAGTTGGGCCTGGCCCTGCCGGATGAGCGGTTGAGCGAACGGCTGGCCCGGTTGGGGACCGATCCCGAACTTATCGAAGCGGCCGGCCTGGGCCGCTATCAGAACGGCCGCTGGAAAGATACTTTCCGGGCGCGGCTTATCTTTCCGATTCTCTCGTTGGGCGGGCAGCCCATCGCCTTTGCCGGCCGCACGTTACAAGCCCACACGAAAGCGCCCAAATACCTGAACAGTCCCGACACACCGCTGTTTACCAAGAGTGAGACCCTTTACGGGCTCTATCAGGCCCGCGAAGGCATCCGAAAGCGGGGCTATGCCGTGGTGGTGGAAGGATATTTTGACGTCATTGCCCTGTATCGGGCGGGGTATGCCAACGCCGTGGCGCCGATGGGCACGTCGCTGACCGAAGGGCAACTCCGCCGCTTGCATCGGTTTACGGACGCGGTGGTGTTTTTGATGGACAACGACCGGGCCGGACGAGCGGCGATGCTCAAAGGCTTTCAGAAAGCAGCGGCCATGGGATTCCGCATCGAAGCGGTATGGATGCCGGAGGGAGAGGACCCCGACAGTCTGCTGCAAAAAGAAGGCCGGACGGCGCTGGAACAGGCCGTCGAGGGGCGGGTGGATTTCATCGACTACATTTTCCGCCTCTACGACATGACTGACGCCGACGGGAAAGCAGAGGCCGTGCGGACGGCGCTTGACGTAGTGGCGCGGATGCGGGACACCATTCGTCAGGCCGTCTATCTGGAAAAGATAGCCCGACAGGCGGGCATTCCGATGGATGCCATCCGGCCGGAGTTTCAGCGCATTCAGCGCAAAGTGGCTCGCGAACCGAAAGGCGAGACGTCCGTAGAAATTCCCGAGCCGCAGGCCGCCGCTCCCCGGAAAGGCCTGCCCCCCATGGAATGCGGCATTCTGGAACTGGCGCTTCAAAAGGGCGAGGAAATGCTGGACGACCAGCCGGTTATTCTTTATCTGGAAAAACAACTGACCGATGGAAAGTGGGAAAACCCGCACTTGCACGCCCTCTGGAACTGGTTGCTCAGC
>JALVCQ010000157.1 GCA_027009805.1 Bacteroidota bacterium | reverse complement strand
ACCGTGTGGCGTTCGACGGTGGCGTTGGGCGGCGTGGTTCAGACGCTGCGTGTGGATGCGTCCGGCTTGCCGGCGGGCGTTTACACGGTGCGGGTGATCACCGCTTCGGGCAGCGAGATTGTGAAGGTGATGAAACGGTAGGGGCTCCTCGGGGCTTTTGTGGAATAGGCAGAACGTCCCCGCCTTCCTCCGGGAGGGCGGGGGCGTTTTTTTTGTGTGTGGAAAATATGCGGGGAATGCCTGGGAGGTATGGTTTTGTAGGGGCACGGCATGCCGTGCCCCCTGCATCCACCCGCTGGCTGAGCGGAGCCGAAGCGATGCGGGGGGAGTTGTAAGGGCGGATCTATGTGTCCGCCCCGTCAATAGATGCCCCCTGTCAGGTTCCCATCGGGGGGGAGGACCAGAAGGCGTCGCCCTTACTTCAAAAAATCGAGGGCTTCTATCCTGAAAAGATTTACCTTTGCACCCATGCGGTTTCTCTCCGTTTTGTTGGCGTTGTATGTCTTGGCGCTGGATGCGTATCCCTGCATGGACCATGATCTGTGGGGGGGAGGCGTGGATGTATGGCAGGAGAGCGTCATGGAACATGAACATCAGGGCGGGGATTGGACTGCGGAAGCCTGTTCGCCTTTTTGTGCGTGCAGCTGTTGTGGGATGATGGTAGATGTGCATCATCTTTTCTCGATAACATTGTCGCTTCCTGTGATGGAGGGCGTCAGAATTCCTGTGAGCCCTTCTTATAAAGGACGCGACGTCTTTTTCTCGGTCTGGCGTCCGCCGCAACCAACGGTCTGAGTTTTCCTGTTTTCTTTGGGATAGCGTTCTCTTTTTCTTCTACTTTTTTAGACCGTTAAATCTTTTCACATGATCAACAGAATCATAGCCTTTTCTATCCGGCAGAAGTTTATTGTTCTGCTGTTTGTGGCAGCTATCGTTGTTGGCGGCGTGATGGCGCTCCGGACGATTAATTTGGGTTCGGTGCCCGATATTACCAACAATCAGGTGCAGATCATCACCGTGGCACCCAACCTGGCCACGGCCGACATCGAGCAGTTTGTGACCTCGCAAATCGAACTGCATGTGGGCTACCTGCCCGGGGTGGAGGAAATCCGCTCTATCTCCCGCTTCGGCCTGTCCGTAGTCACCATTGTCTTCTCAGAAGATATGGGGACGTATCTCCCCCGGCAGCTGATTCAGGAAAAACTCAGCGAGATCAGGGAGTCCATACCCGAAGAATACGGCCGACCGGAGATGGGGCCCATCACGACAGGGCTGGGAGAAATTTATCAATATTCATTGAAAGATACAACGGGCCGTTATTCGCTGGCCAAGCTGCGGACCATTCAGGATTGGATCATCAAGCGCCAATTGACGATGCTGGAGGGGGTGATTGAGATCAACTCCTTCGGCGGATACGTCAAGCAATATGAAGTGAGAATTTCCCCGGCGCGCCTCAATGCAATGGGGGTAACCCTCCATGAGATCGTAGCGGCGCTGGAAGATAATAATATTAACACAGGCGGGACGTATGTCGTCAAGAATAAAATGGCGCATTTTGTCCGTGGAGAGGGGCTTATCCGTTCGCTGGATGACATCAAAGCGGTGATGGTGAAAAACGTCAACGGCCATCCGATCACCATTGCCGACGTGGCCGATGAAGTTACATATGGCCATAAAGTGCGCTATGGGGCTTTTACGCAGGATGGAGAAGAGAAAGTGGGGGGCATGGTGCTGATGCTAAAAGGCGCCAATCCGAATAAGGTGATTAAAGCCGTGAAAAAACGGATGGAGGAGATACAGCAGTTCTTACCCGAAGGTGTTATTATCGAGCCGTTTCTGGATAGGTCTTCCCTGATTGCCCGCACCACCTCCACGCTTGCGAAGAACCTCACCGAAGGGGCGCTGATTGTGGTCTTCGTGTTGGTTTTGTTGTTGGGAAGTATTCGGGGCGGGCTGGTGACGGCTTCGGTGATTCCGCTGTCGTTGCTTTTTGCCTTTATTTTAATGAAAGCGACCAATGTGTGGGCGAACCTGATGAGTCTGGGCGCCATTGACTTCGGGATTATTGTGGACGGCGCCGTCATTATTGTGGAAGGCACGGTGCATATGCTTCAGCAACACACCCGCAAAGCGCTTTCACAAAAAGAGATGGATGAGGTCACCTATCGGTCGGCTTCTACGATGATGAATGCCGCATTCTTCGGGCAGCTCATCATTCTGATTGTGTTTGCGCCTATTTTGTTCTTGACCGGCATTGAGGGAAAGATGTTTCGTCCGATGGCCTACACTTTCGGGTTTGCTGTGTTGGGCGCTATCGTCCTTTGCCTTACATATGTGCCGATGATCACGTCGGTGGTGATGCGTCCCACGGGGGCTCGCGGATGGCTGGGCCGTCTCGAAGAGAAAGTGGATGGTTTCAGCCGGAAAATCATTCGCCGTCTGCATCAATGGTATGCGCCGGTGTTGCGTGCCGCATTGCGGAGAAGCAAAACAACCCTTGTGCTGGCCGGGGTGTTGTTTGCATCGGCGGTTTTTACGTTTTCCCGTATGGGCGGTGAGTTCATCCCGCAATTGGATGAGGGTGACCTGGCTTTGCAAGTGCTGCTCAGGCCCGGCAGTTCGTTGGAAGAAACCATTCGGGTGACGCAGCAAATCGAACGCCTGCTGAATGACTCTTTTCCGGAGGTGATCACCAGCGGTGCCCGTATTGGCGTGGCTGACGTCCCTACCGATCCCATGCCCATGGACATTGCCGATATGTTTATTATTCTCGAAAAAGACCGGCGCAAATGGACCTCGGCGGAAAGCAAAGAGGAGTTGATTGAGAAAATGAAGGAAAAGCTTGGTGAAGCATTGGTCGGGGCCAACTTCGTCTTTTCTCAGCCGGTGGAACTGCGGTTTAACGAATTGCTCACAGGGGTTCGGGAGGATGTGGCCATCAAAATTTTTGGTGAAGACATGGAAATGCTCAACAAGCTGTCGCAGCGGATTGCAGCATTGATTACCTCTGTGCCCGGCGTGGCGGACGTCAGTCCTGAACGCATCAGTGGGCTGCCGCAAATTACCGTCCGGTTCGACCGGAAGAAAATGGCGCGATACGGTCTGACCATTCGGGAGGTGGCTGACTATATCAGCACCGCCTATGCCGGGAAAGCCACCGGCGTGGTCTTCGAAGGCGAAAAACGCTTCGATATTGTGGTGCGCCTTGCCGAAGAATATCGGCAGAATGTGCAGGATATGCGGCGGCTCTACATACCCTTGCCGGATGGAAGTCAGATTCCGTTGGCCGAGGTGGCCCGGGTCGAGTATGTAGATGGGCCGATGCAGATTTCACGGGAAAACACCTTTCGGCGTACCTATGTGGGCGTGAACGTCCGCAACCGAGACGTCGAGTCCGTGATCAAAGACATTCAAAAAATCATTCGCGCACAGGCCGGTATTCCGCCCGGCTATTACGTTCAATACGGCGGCGAATTTGAAAACTTGATGCGGGCGAAGGCCCGGCTGGCAATCGTAGTGCCGATAGCGTTGTTCCTCATTTTTGTCTTGTTGTATTTTGCCCTGGGGTCTGTTCAGCAAGCCCTTATGATCTACCTTGCCGTCCCGATGGCGGCGATTGGCGGCGTGTATTTTCTGGCGCTTCGGGGTATGCCGTTCAGCATCTCGGCGGGCGTGGGCTTTATCGTGTTGTTTGGTGTGGCCATCCTCAACGGGCTGGTGTTAATCAACAGGCTGAATGCCCTGAAAAAGGAGGGGATGGCCGACCTGACCGGGCGGATCTTTCAGGCCACCCGTGAACGGATGCGGCCCATCTTGCTGACGGCTACGGCGGCCATCATGGGCTTTACGCCGATGGCTTTTTCCACTTCGGCCGGTGCGGAAGTGCAACGGCCGCTGGCCACCGTGGTGATCGGCGGGCTCATCAGTGCCACGCTACTCACGCTGGTGGTCTTGCCGGTATTGTATTACCTGCTGGAACGGCGCCGGCAGAAAAAGGCCGGCACGGCCGGGATGATGGTAGGGGCCTTTCTTGGTTTGGTCATGCTCACAGGCGGGCGGGCCATGGCACAGGACGCCCCGACGGTCATCACCACGCCGGAACAAGCGCTGAAAGTGGCACTGAAAAACAATGGAGAGGTGTTGATAGCGGAAAAAGAGATCGAAAAGGCCCGACTTCGGAAAAAAGCATGGTTCAGCCCGGAAAAAACCGAAGTCGAAATTGAATACGGGCAATATAGCAGCTTTCATAACGACCTTGCCGTGACGATTTCGCAACCCTTTGCCTTTCCCACCACCTACGGACGAAAAAAACAGCTGGCGGAAGCAGAAATAAAGGCGACGGAACTGACCCTCTTGCATCGACAGGCCGTGCTCAAACGGCAGGTCTTTGAAGCATGGAACCGCCTGAGCCGGCTCACCGCCCAGCAGCACTTGCTGCAAGAGCTTGATTCGGTGTATCGGGACTTTGCTCACGTGGCGCGGGTGCGCTTCGAAGTGGAAGAAGGCACCTATCTTGAAAAACTGGCGGCTGAAAGTAAAAGCGAAGCCATCCATAACCAGCTCAAAAGCCTTCGCGCCGAAATCGGCATCGTGCAGGCCGAGCTGCGGCAACTGCTGAATGACACGGCTAACCTTGAATTTCGGGCCGACCGCTTTGCGCCTTTCGACTTCGAGGCCGCCGGCGAGCCGCAACAGACCGCCGCTCATCCTGCGGTCCAGCAGGCCCGGCAACAAATAGCCGTGGCCCAACGACGGAAAAGGCTGGCGGCGGCACAGATGCTTCCTGACTTTTCCGTGGGCTATTTCAGCTATTCGATGCAGGGGGCCGAGCTGCCCGACGGCGGCGTGGCCACGGCGGCCGACCGATTTGGCGGCGTGACCGTGTCGGTGGCCTTCCCGCTGTTTTACGGTGCCTTCCGAAGTGAAGTCCGCCAGTGGGAACTTGCCGCCGTGCAGTCGGAGATTCAATACCGGCAGGTGAAAAACAACTTCCAGCGGCAATACGAACAACTGTTCCGCACCTATCTGGTGCGCAAAAACAACCTCGAATACTATCAGCACACCGCTCTGAAACAGGCCGAAGAAATCCGTAAAACGGCCCTCGCTTCTTATCGGGCTCAGGCCATCGGATACGTGGAACTGATTCGGCTGCTCGAACAGGCCTATCAAATTCGGGCGGATTATCTCCATGCCCTGGAAGCATACAACCAGAGCATCATCGAACTGAACTATCTCCTTAATCGATAAAAGCACAAAACCATGACGACGACCCAATGGATATATCTGATTTCTTTTTCTCTGGTCATCGGTCTGGGCGCCTGTAATAAAGAAGGAGCCCACGCTGACGAGCATGGTGAGGGAGAGCACGCCCACGAAGAAACCGTGATGCTGCCCGAAACCAAAATCCGGGATCTGAACTTTGACATCGGCTCGATTCAGAAACACATGCTCTATGTCACGATAAGCGCAAACGGCGAGCTGGCCGTCCCACCGCAACATTCAGCCCTCGTGACTGCCGTGGTGGGAGCCAATATTCAGGATGTGGTGGTGCTGGAAGGCCAGAAGGTGGCTCGCGGGCAAACGCTGGCTTACATTGCTCATCCCGAGCTGGTCAAGATGCAAACGGACTTTCTCAAGCAAATGCAAACACTCGCCTTCCTGGAGACGGAGTATCAGCGCCGAAAGAAGATGTATGCCGAAAAAGCCGTCTCCGGAAAGGCATTGCAAGAGGCTGAAACGCAATATCGGCAGGCGCTGGCCGAGATAAAGGGCCTGACCCAACAACTGACTCAGTTGCACGTGGACATCCCGCGCCTCAAAAAAGGCGAAATCGCCGCCCGGCTTCCTGTGGTCAGCCCGATTGACGGCTTCGTGGAAAAAATATACGTCCGCGTCGGCCAGTATGTGGGCGAGCAGCAGCCGATGTTTTCGGTGATCAACAACGCCCATCTGCACGCCGACTTGCGGGTGTATGAATCGGATGCCGACAGAGTCCGCATTGGCCAGCGGGTGTTTTTTCATACCCAGGCAAATCCTGACCACCATATTCCTGCTCGCATTATCGCTGTCAGCAGGGCCTTTGAAGAGAATCCCAAAGCCATCCACGTGCATGCCGATATTGATGAGGGGCACCACGAACAGCAGGGCCTGATAGCCGGGATGTTCATCGAAGGGCGTATCGTGGTCGATAGCTTTGAAGCCTATGCCCTGCCCGAAGCCGCCGTCATCGTGGAGGAAGGACAACCCTTCGCTTTCACGGCCCAAAAAGACGGCGACAACTGGGTCTTTACGCTTTTCCCGTTGGAAAATGCCACCCGTCAAGACAGTTTTTACGTGCTGAACAGGCCGCCCTCCGACGCCTTTTTTGTGCGGAATAACGCCTATTACCTCATCGCCGAACTTCGCAAAGGGGAAACGGAACATGAGCATTAGTAATTTCCCCGCCCCAATCAAGCGGGTGTTGATGTATGGAATAAAAGCAATCCCCGGCCTTCCTTACAACAGCGATTAGATGATGCGACTATTGTTCATTGCGCTGGGCGGCGCCGTGGGGGCGCTGTTGCGATATGCGGTGTCCGGTCTGACCTACCGGTATCTGGGCAGCAATTTCCCATGGGGCACCCTGAGTGTGAACCTCATCGGGGCCCTGGTGATTGGCTTCCTGTGGGGGCTGTCGGAGGGCATTGCCATGTCTTCTCATTTCCGAACCTTTGCCTTTATCGGCGTCATCGGGTCGTTTACCACCCTTTCCACGTATAGCCTCGAGACCTTTCATCTGTTTCGTACGGGCGCTTGGAAAGGAGCGGTGCTGAATATTTTCCTCACCAACGTGATGAGTATTTTGCTTGTCATTCTGGGTTTTATGGTCTCAAAATACGGGATGGCTTTTATGAAAAAGTGAGAAGGGAGCGTATCTGCAAGACTCATATGAAGAAGGCGCTCTTCCGATAAGTAATTACTTTGCATCATCAAGAAGCAACGATGAGCCGGAAGAAAAAACAGCATCATGAAACGGGATAGCAAAAATATCGAGCGTCATAAAGAGTTTTATGACGAATATTGGGCCGACCTGAAGCCGTTTTCGAGATATAAGATCAAGCGTGTAGCGCATATTCTGGAATTATTGATTCATTGTCGGACACAATTGAGGCTGGATAGGCCGGTGGATATCCTCGACCTGGGGTGCGGAGACGGTCGGAGTGTGGCCGTTTGGCAGATCGTGGGCCATGCCTGCGGACTCGACCTGTCTGAAAAAGCCATGGAGGCCGCACAAAAAATGTTCCCCAAGTTGCGCTTTTATGCGGGAAACGCCCTCGAGTCTCCTTTTGAGGACCAGGCATTTGACGTTGTGATAAGTCAGGAAGTCATTGAGCATATCGAGGTGCAATCCAGATACGTCGATGAGTGTTATCGGGTGTTGCGGAAGGGGGGCTATCTGATCCTAACCACGCCCAATAATTATTATTTTCAACGGAGAAAAGGGGGGAACTATTCCCAACAACCTATTGAAAACTTACTTACGCCGAAAGAGTTGCGGGAACTATTGGTGCCCCAATTTGAGGTGATTCGGCACTATACGATTATTCCGGCCACCGGAGATCACGGCATTTATCGGCTCCTTGACAGCCGATGGCTCAAAGGCGGGATGTATAAAATAGGCTTGGGAAGCCTTCATGATAAAATGAAAAACAAATGGATGCTGTCGCTGAATCAGGTGGTCATGGCACGTAAGGTTTGAATGATGTTTTGACCTAAAACAACTTATCGTGTAGTTGTGATAGATTATTCTCCATGTTGGTGAAGATGAGAACTTTTAATGATGGTTCTTTCATTTATGGGGGAAATAGTGGAAGAAGACAGGACCTCATCCCCATGGAAAAAGTGCAGGTCGTTTGATATTGCTATCAACGGCAGGGGAAAGGATGAGGAATTTACCCCCTGACGGAAAAACAATAAAAGCAGCATAATTTTGCCAGCCATAGAATTTTGGACCCTCGCAAGAAATAAAAAAGCAAAAGATATGGATACACATGCAACCAGAGCACAGGGAAAATCCTTTCATGCAAGAAGATCGCGCCAACGGAATTGGCGCATAGGTATAATCGCATTATGGATGACGGCCGCTACTTCCCTATGGGCTCAGGATCCATTTAACCTCTACCTTGAGCCGCTGAATATTCCGGAAGTTTCTGGCCTGCAGTCCTATGCGTTCGGTCAGGACAGCAATGGCAGATGGCTTCTGGTAGGTGGGCGAATCGATGGCCTGCATCGGCGGCAGCCGTGGGCATCCTTTGACGTGTCGGGCAACAACACCCAGCTGATTGTGATTGATCCGGTGGCGAAACAAAAGTGGTCAGCCTCCTTATCGTCTTTGCCTACTTCGATGCAGGAGCAACTGAGTTCCACCAACATGAACTTTTATCAAGAAGGCGATTACCTCTATTGCATAGGGGGCTATGGATACAGTGCCACGCAATCCGATCACACGACTTTCCCATATCTGACAGCTATTAAGGTGCCGGATGTCATCAATGCCATTATCAACAACACCAGTTTCACCGCTTATTTCCGACAGATCACTGATACGGCGTTTCAGGTAACCGGTGGCCGTCTGCGGAAGATTTATGATGTCTATCACCTGTTGGGGGGCCAGAAGTTTCTCGGTCGTTACAACCCGATGGGCGGGCCAACTTTTACGCAGCAATACACCAACCAGATCAGAAGATTCCAGATTCAGGATAATGGGGCGACCATTACGGTTACTCACTTGCCGCCCTTCACAGATGCAGCCCGTCTTCATCGTCGGGACTATAATGCCGAACCGCAAATCCTACCTAACGGAGAAGAAGGCATCACCATGTTTTCCGGCGTGTTCCAAACCACCGCCGACGTACCTTTTCTGGATGCGGTGACGGTGGACTCCAGTGGTTACGCAGTAGATAGTGGTTTTCAGCAATACTACAACCACTATCACTGTGCTTCCATTCCGCTGTATTCCGCTATGCACAACGAGATGCATACCGTCTTTTTTGGTGGAATTGCCCAGTATTACGATAGTGCGGGCGTGTTAGTGCAGGACAATAATGTGCCTTTCGTCAAAACCATTGCCAGAGTTACACGAGACTCTACCGGCCAGATGGCGGAATATAAACTGCCCATCGAGATGCCGGCCCTTCTGGGAGCAGGTGCCGAGTTTATTCCCGCGTCGGGGGTGCCTCATTACCCGAATGGTGTGGTCAAGCTGGATGAGCTTACCGCTGACACCACCCTACTCGGGTATATTTATGGAGGAATTGAAAGCTCCGCTCCTAATATCTTCTGGGTTAACAACGGCACGCAGAGCAGTGCCACCAGCCGCATTTTTAAGGTTTACCTGATAAAAGACAGTCTTTTAACTTCCACTCACCAGCTTAACCGACACAGCCGTGCATCCTTGCAAATGGAGATATATCCCAATCCCAGCGATGGCTACTTTACCGTTAGGTATCATCTGCAACGTCCCGGCCAAGTCTCTCTATATCTGAGAACCGTGGATGGGAAGATCCTATATCATCGAACCTTTTCCCGTCAGTCGGCCGGGCCCCATATCCACACCCTTCGCGACCTTCGCCTGCCGCGAGGCACTTACTTTGTGACCCTGACCACCCCCTGGGAAACCCTTACCCGAAAATTGATTTACAAGCGCTGAGGCAAGTAAGAAGTTTCTGCCACAATGAAAGGGGAAGGGCACTATTGTGGTGTCCTTCCCCTTTTTGTTTTGTTCTTTTGTGCGTCGTTATGATGGCGGATGGAGACGGTGCCATTTTTTAGACGCTGATTTATGTGCGGAATTCTTGGTGAACTGGTCATCAGTGGAGCCTCACTCACGGAGCAGGATGTCTTTCATGACATCCTGGCCCGCTCGCAGCGGCGCGGGCCCGATGCCTACGGCGTGCAGCGCATCGACGGACGCTGTCAACTGGGACACAACCGGCTGAGCATCCTCGACCTAAGCCCACTGGCCAATCAGCCGATGGTCAGCCCTTCAGGACGATACTGGTTGGTTTACAACGGAGAGGTTTACAATCACGCCGAGTTGAGGAAGTGGGTGGGCGATGAGCGGCTGTTCCGGGGCACCAGCGACACCGAATCGCTCTCTGTGGCCATCGATCGCTATGGCGTGCCGGCGGTGATCGAGCGGTGCGACGGCATGTTTGCCATCGGCGTATATGATCGGCGGGAGCGCTGCTTGTGGCTGGCCCGAGACTTTGCCGGCATCAAGCCGCTCTTTTATGCTTTTAACGGTCGGCGGCTGGTGTTTGCCAGCCAGTATGATCAGGTCACGGCCTTTCCCGAATTTCGGGATGCGCCGGTGGAACCTTCGTATCTGCGGTTGTATCTGGAGCAGCACTTCATGCCGGCGCCCTTTGGGTTGCATCGCGGCACGGGTCAGCTGCGGCCCGGCGAACTGATGCGTGTGGATGAAGACGGCCGCATCACGCGCACCCGATTCTGGGAATTTCCGGCGCACGTGGAGGCAACCGTCAAGGAACAGGAGGAGGCCCTGGCGCTGGTGGAAGCCGAACTGGAAGCCGCCACACGGGCCGAGCTGATGTCTGATGTGCCGCTGGGAGCCTTTCTCTCGGGAGGCATTGATTCGCCGCTGGTATGCTACTTCGCCCGCCGCAACGTTGATTGGAAGCTCAAAGCCTTTTCTATCGGCAGCGATAGTCCCGTACACGACGAGTCGGAGGATGCCGTCGCCTATGCCCGCCTTATCGGTGTGGAGCACCACCTCGAGCGCATGGACTCCTCCCACGCCGCAGCCGTCATGGAACGGGTCAGCGAGGCCCTGCATGAACCCATGGCGGATTTTAGCATCATCCCCACGTGGCTGGTCTCAAATCTTGCACGGCGTGAGGTTAAGGTGGCCCTCTCCGGCGACGGCGGCGATGAGCTGTTCTTTGGCTACGAGCGCTTTTGGAGCATTGGTAAAAACATCCGCTTTCAGGGGTGGCCGTATCCATTAAAATACCTGCTCTACGGGCTGGACCGGATTTTCGGCGGCAACCGCCACATCAACAGCGCGGTGTTGACTCCTTCCCAGGGCCCGGCTCATCAGGGCTTGCATTCCCGATTTGACGGGGCATGGCTGGAACGCCTCTTCCCTGACCTGAAAAATGTTCCCCTGCCGGAGGAATATGATACCTATACTTATCCCCTTACCCGCAACATCGATGAGCTGCTGGGTCATATGCGCAAAGCCGAGTTCTACGGGATGATGCAAAAAACCTTGCGCAAGGTGGATCTGGCCAGTATGGACAACTCCCTCGAAGTCCGCGTCCCGTTCCTGAAAAAATCCTTCATCGAAGCCGCCATTAAAATCGACCCCTGGCTCAGCTATGGCCCGGGACGAAAAAAAGAACTGTTGAAAGACCTCCTACGCCGACAACTTCCTGATGCCCCCATCGACAACCGTAAACGAGGTTTCTCTGTCCCGCTGGGCAAGTGGATGCGCGAACAACTGCGAGCGCAGATCGAAGCCATGCTCCTTGACACCGACCAACACGCCGAGTGGGGCGTCGCTTCACCGGCTTTGCAGCAAATGTGGGCGGCTCATCTTCACGGAAAGCGGGACTATAAATGGCCGTTGTTTACGATATATGCATTACTGAGATGGAAAACCAACGCGCGATGAAACAGTATATTCACTATTTTTTTAAGTTAAAGTTTTATCTTGGCTTGGCCGATGCTTGCAGGGTGCTATGGGCCAAGGAAATAGCAAAGTCGTCCCTTCGGGTAAAAGGAGTAAACCATGAGTTTTTTATCCGGTATGATGATTTTGCCGATAACCAGATATTTAATGAAGTGATTTTACGGAAAGCATATGCGGGCTTATTGCATGAAAAGAGAACGGTAAGAAGAATATTAGACCTGGGGGCGAATATCGGCCTGGCATCGATTACCTTTTTGTCGGAGTATCCTGATGCGGAGATTGTGGCGGTAGAGCCCGAGATGGAAAACTTTTCGCTGTTGTTGAAAAACGTGGCGCCCTATAACGAGCGAAAAGAACGAGCCAGATGCCTGAGAGCCGGAGTCTGGAACAAAGACGGCAAGTTGCTCCTTGTTGACTCCCAAACGGGGTCGCATGGATATAGGGTCACGGAGCATGGACAAGGCGAGCAACTCCGGAAGGATGAGGTCGAGGTCTATTCCATCCGTTCTTTGCTGAGGAATGCGGGGTGGGAGGGAAAGATGATTGATATTGTGAAAGTGGATATTGAAGGAAGCGAGAAAGAACTGTTTGAAGCAGATACGGAGTGGTTGGAATATGTAAGGTGTCTTGTAGTGGAAACGCATGATCGATTTAAACCGGGCAGCAGCAAAGCTGTGTTTGCAGCACTTTCGGAGCATGACTACCGATTGGTGGTGAGAGGAAGCAACCTGATCTTTTACCTGAAATGAGGCTCAAAGTCCTTTACACCATCCCCAACTTCGATACCGCCGGCAGCGGTAAAGCCCTGTTGAAGATTGCGACCCGACTGGACCCCGATAGGTTCGAGCCCCACATCTGTTGCATGCACGATCGGGGGCCGTTCTTTCAGGTGGTAAGGGCCTCGGGCATTCCGGTGCATCTGTTCCCCTATACGGCGGATATGTCGCACCGACTCAAAGGGTTGTTACATGTGCTGCGCACAGCCCGTTTTTTCCGAAAAATCCGGCCGGACATCATCCACAGTTTCCACTATGCCGCCGACTACTCTGAAGCGCTGGCGGCCCGTCTGGCCGGCATCAAATGGGTTTATACCAAAAAAAACATGAACTGGGGCGGCGCATCTAAAAACGGATGGCGCCTCCGATCATGGCTCGCCAACGGCATCATCGCCCAGAACTCTGACATGCTGCGAGATTTCTTCCCCGGCTGGAAAAAGGTGAAGCTGATCCCGCGGGGCGTGGATCTGGAAGAGTTTCATCCGGAAAGCGATCCGGTTTATCCGCTGCCCCGACAATATCGCTGGGTGCTCTGTGTGGCCAACCTCGTGCCGGTAAAAGGCGTGGAAACCCTGCTGGATGCCTTTCGACGCCTCTTCGTTCAGTTCCCCGATTGGCGCCTTGCCATTGTAGGGGACGATCGAAATGCTTACGCTGCGCAGCTTAAAACGACTTTTGCCGACCTTGTCGAAGCACAACAGGTCGTTTTTACGGGCAAGGTGCTGAACGTGAAAGATTATTTGCAGCAGGCGAATTTGTTTGTGTTGCCGACACTGAATAAGGGCCGCCGAGAAGGATCGCCTGTCTCCTTACTTGAGGCCATGGCGATGGCGATGCCGGTGCTTGCCAGTGCTGTCCCGGGCATTCGGGACCAACTTGCCCGTTTCCCCGAATTGATGTTCGAGCCGGGCAATGTGGAAGAACTGACCCGGAAGTTGCAGATCTGGATGCAGAAAGATGACAACGAGCGCCATGCCATGGGACTGGCCCTGCGACGAGAAGTGGAGGCTCGCTTCTCTATCGAACGGGAAGTGCACGATCATGAGGCGTTCTACCTGGGATTGTAAAAGCGAGGCCGGCCTTGCAGGATGCTTTGTAAAAGTCTTTTCCTTATCTTGCCGTTTTTGATATAAAAAGACCTTCATGAAGCCCTTTGCCGTCCTTGGCTTAAGCCTCTTCCTGTCAGGCGTCTTGTATGCCCAATTCGGCAGCCGTGTGATGCTGGAAACTGTGTCGCGGGGCATTACGGATATCGCCGCCGGTGATTTGAATCAGGATGGGAAGCCCGACATTGTCGTTTCCCAAAAAGGAACGAATCGCCTGGTCTTCTACCCCGCCGGAGACAGTGGCGGATTCTCTCCAGCCCAGCCAATCGCAACGATGGCGCGCCCCCAGACGGTGGCTGTGGGCGACTTGAATCAAGATGGTCTCGATGATATTGTGGCAGCCTCATTCCGCATCAGCATGGCCGAGGATACGCTGTATTTCTTCCGCAATGATTCGGGGGGCGCTTTTACGCCGGTGGTTATCGATACGTTTTCCGCTCTGGCTCATAAGATATCCGATGTGGAGCTGAGCGATATGAATGGGGACGGCGTGTCCGATGTGATCACGATGGCTGATGTGCGGCTGACGCTCTATGTGAACAACGGCCATGCGTCTTTCTCCAGGGTCATACTCTCGCCGGTCTTGTCCGAGTATTATGAACTGTCGGTGGCGGACTTGGATGGGAATGGCTTCCCCGACGTGATCGTGGGAGGAGTCAAGACTTTCGTGTGGATGAACGATTCCGGCGTGTTGATGTATGACAGTGCCCGATCGGCGTCAATTGCATCGGAGGGGTTGGTGTTTCTGGTCCATGCCGCCGATTTTGACGGCGACGGCGATGCCGACCTGGTGCTTTCTGATAAGAGTAACACCCGCTTGCAACTTTATGAGAATAATGGAAACGGCTTTTTCAGCGTCCGTTCGGTGATTCAAACCGACTTTATTCAATGTAAGTCCATGGCGTCGGCCGACTTTGACGGCGACGGCGACCGGGATATTCTCACAGCATTTCCACAGCAGGGCAGGGTGGTCTGGTATGCCAATGCCGGTGACGGTACTTTTGGTGCGGCACAGACCATTGACACGGCCGTCTCTCCCTCGCCCCGCCAGGTGCATGCGGCCGAGCTGAATCGGGATGGGGGAGCAGATGTCATATGGGCCGACCCCCTCTCAGTCCACTTTAATGCCCGCCTGCTGCGCTTGCGTGGCAAGGATGCGGCACCCGACGTGCGGGTCTTTCCAAATCCGGCCGGTGCAGTGGTTACCGTCCAGATGCCCACGGCGGGAACCCTTTCGGTGTGGAATGCCCTGGGTGCGGAAATCCGCAGCGGCATCGCCCTTGTTTCCGGTGTCAACAGACTTCGGCTGAACCTCAAACCGGGCCTTTACCTCCTCGACTGCCGAACCCCGCAGGGACGGGTGATGAAAACGCTGCTCATCCGGTAAGGTCGGCTTATGTGGAAACACATCCCGGGGGTTCTCTGCTTGCTGCTGGGCCTTGCGGCGGAAGGGCAGGCGGCCTGGCAAAAGTGCTCGTGTAATCCGGTGATGGTGAAAGACAGCTCCTTTTACGAGGGGCTGGCGATCGGCAGCCCGTCCGTACTCATCGACAGCGGCCGTTTTAAGATGCTGTACGCCGCAGGCGGCCTCGACCACAAGGGAAGAATCGCCTACGCCTACTCCTCCGACGGCGTTCACTGGACGAAATATCGCAACGGCACCCCCGTTTTCGAGCCCGACACGGGCAATGCATGGGACAGCCACTTCTTAGACACCCCCGAATGGCTCAAAGACAGCACCGGCTATAAGATGTATTACTTCGGCGATACTGATAACGATCCCCGCCACAGTGCGATTGGGATGGCCACTTCCGTTGACGGGGTTCATTGGCAACGGTCGGCCGCCAATCCCGTTCTGACGCCCGGCAACCCCGGCGACTGGGATGCGCTCTACATCGAGTCGCCCGCTGTGGTCTTCGACGGCACCACCTACTTTATGTATTTCTCCGGCGTAAGCGCCGATTACAGGGTGCGCATCGGGCTGGCCACCTCTTCCGACGGCATTCACTGGACCAAATATCCCGCCAATCCCGTCCTCACCGAAGGCGGACTGCTGGATTGGGACGGCTTCTCGGTGGGCACGCCCACAGTGCGCTTTCACAACGGGCGGTTCGAGATGTGGTATTGCGGCGTGTCGAACTTCGACCTGCTCGACAACAAGGTGGATACCATCAAAGTCGGCTACGCCTATTCCTATGACGGCATTCACTGGACCAAAGACACAGCCAACCCTATCCTGCACACCTATTCATCGCCCTACACCCCTTTTGAGCAACGCGGCCCCTGGGCGCCTACCGTGGTGTATGATGACGGTGCCGGCGCCTATCGGATGTGGTATGAAACCGCCCACGGATTCGGCATGGCCGAGGGCACACCGAATACCCCGTCAGGGCGGGGGGCGAAAGACTTCCCCGGCCCCCTCAGCATTACGGTGGAGGACGGCGCCCTTCACATCCAGACAGCCATCCCTGGCCGCCTGACCATCCGGAACGCCGTCGGGCGGGTGATGATGCGGAATGTTCCCATCACCACCGGCGTACACACCATTCACCACCAACTTCCGCAGGGAACATATCTCCTGACCTTTGCCGTGAAAGAAGGTAGCTGTCTCGTCACCCAACGAATTTACATCCAGTAATTCCTTTGGAGCATCCTGCCCTTCGGTCTTTGTAGCTTTGACTATCTTTATAGCGTTGAAACAATAACCCCATTATCAATCAGGAACCATGAAGCAGATTCTAATAGGGATTTTTGTGGTGTGGCCGGGCATCATATGCCATGCGCAAAACCAGAATATCTCGAACGGAAATGTGTTTGACGGCGAGCCGTATCTGGCGGTGAATCCGGCCAACCCCCAACACATGGTGGTGGCATGGATGAGTTATGTCTTCCCCGGGATTGCGATTAGAACCCGGGCGACCTTTGACGGCGGCCGCACGTGGGGGGCTGTCCAGGTTATACCACACACCAACCCTTTATACGATGGGGCCGACCCTTCCCTCGATTTTGATAACGCAGGGAACCTCTTTCTGGCATTTGTAGATTTCGACGAGAGTGCCAAAACAGGCGCTGTGGTGGTGGTGAAATCGACCGACGGCGGACGCACATGGGGCGCCCCCGTGGAAGTCATCAACGCCGCCGCCGATGTCCAGAAACCCATCGACCGCCCATGGATCGCCGTTGATCGTTCCGGCGGGCCGCACGACGGCACCATTTACGTCACCACGATGCCCCCCACCGTCTTTGGTTACCTCCCCCCTCCCTATCGGCCTTACCTTACGGTGTCCACCGACGGCGGAAACAGTTTTCATCCATGGCGGTATCTCGACTCCGCCGGCTGGCTGGCGGGAAACCTCATCAGAAGCCCCATGCCCACGCCCTGTGTGGCAGCCGACGGCACCTTTCATGCCGTCTATCCAAGCTATATGTTCTCCCAAAACCTGCTGCCCCGGTATATCATCGCATCATCCACCGACGGCGGAAGCAGCTTCACATACCATACGGTGTTTAGTGCGGCCACGGGGTCCAAAGACCCCGACGCCAAAAAAGGATACCTGCTCCTGGCCGATCCATCCGATTCCAGTCACCTCGTCTTTGCTTACTTAGAACTGGATTACGGCGACCTCGATGTGTTTATTCGAGAAAGCTACGATAAAGGCGCCACCTGGGGAAATCCGATCAGGGTGAACGACGACCCGACAGCCAACAACCGCATCCAGGACCTGCTGTGGGGCGACTTCGACACCGACGGCGACCTGTTGCTTGCGTGGCGGGACCGGCGGAATGGGACCGACTCTACATATGCAACCGCCTATGAGATATGGGGGGCTTACCGGAAAAAAGGCGCCGGCGGCTTCTCACCCAACTTCCGAATTTCGGACACGCTGGTAGCTTATGATAGTATCCTGGCGCTTTCCGGCAACGATTTTATGTGCGTCAGGCTGGTCGGTGATACGTTGAATGCCGTCTGGGGCGACACGCGCAACGGCACGCTGAACATCTGGTTTCAACGGATGACCGTTGACGGCGCACCCGTCGGCATCCGAAAGATTTATACCGAAAAACGCCCGTCCGTCGAGATCTATCCGAATCCGACCGCCGATGTATTGACGGTGACGGGAAAACGCATCCGACGCATCGTGGTGTATAGCGCACAGGGAAAGCCTGTCAAGCAATATGAGGCCGGCCGGCGGATAGATGTGCACGACTTGCCGGCCGGGCCCTATTGGGTGCACGTCGTCACCCGAGAGGGGACCATCATCACGAAAATGATAAAGACCGAATAGAGTCGCGAACATGCGGGTGCCCGTGGCCGTCAGTGCAGACAAGCGCTCGTTATCGAAGAAGGCGGGCCGATGGAAGTGGTGGAGTCTCGCATGGCTGTTGCCGGTCCTGTTGACGAGCCCGGCCTGCAACCGCCAGAGCATTAACTGCGGTGTGGAATGCACGCAACCGCCCAATGAAAAGCTCTTTAACTTCGGCTTCGAAGGCGTGACCATCCAGCAGGCCGGCAACAGCGCCTACATTTCCGGCACCGACACCGCCTATCCCGATCATAACCAATGGGATGCATTTCGGGACAACCCGGACGGAACGCTGAGCATTTACTACGAAGACGGCGACCTGTCGCAGCGCCGGGCCGCCGTTGTGCCCGCTCCCGATAATCCGGAAAACCACGTGCTGCTTTTCGAAATCGCCGAACCCAACGTCAAGAAGGGGAGACGGAAAAAGGCCCGGGTGCAAATGCAGTTTCATCAAACACGGTGCATCCAGGAATATTACCAAACATGCCGCCTCTATCTGCCGAAGGCCTCCATGGAATATCTCACCCAATATCCCGAGCCTATCCATTGGCTTACGCTTTTTGAGTTCTGGAACAACGCCAACTGGACCCGAGAAAAGCACCCCTTCCGGATTGCAGTGGGCCTCTGGAAAGCCGCCGGCGTCGGCCAATCCCTTTTCTTTCACGTCAAGGCCGAAGTGGATAAATCCCTCGGCGGTTTTGACCCGATATGGGAAGAAGTCAATGAGCGCGCACCGCTCCTTTTTGATCGGTGGCTGACCATTACGCTGTATGTGCGGGAAGGCGATGCCGACCACGGCCGTTTTTATATGGCCGTCACGCCCGACGGCGGACAAAAACAGGTGCTCTTCGACATCCGGAATTTCACCCAACATCCGAAGGAAACATGCCCGGACGGCTACACCCACATTCACCCCATGAAGCTATACACTTCCGACGCCGTCGTCAATCACATGAAAGCCGGCGGACGAAAGTTGCAGGTGTATTGGGACGACTGGGTGGTGTATCGAAATAAAAAGCCATGAGCGGGAGGGGACCCCACCGGCGCATCAGGAATGTGACGGGTCGGGAAGGGCCGATAGCGTGCCAAAGCGAGAGACGATACTTTTGCACGTCAAGAGAAATCCACTTATGTTTACACGGTTGAAGAAGGTAGCGAAAAGCCTGTATGCGGATTGGCGGTCGGGCCGTCGGGCGATGAAAACCTATCGGTTGCTGGGCCGGGAGGTCAAAGCCTTGCCGGGGACGATTCGGAAAACGCCCGATCAAGACGATGCCTGGTTCGATTGGCTGGTTCGGCACCGCACGGCGATGTTCGACGTCGGAGCGAATATCGGATTCACGGCCTTGATCGCGGCCCTGCGGGGCATGGAACGCATGCTGCTTATCGACCCTAATCCGGAGGCGCTCAGTTGGGCCGCCGCCAACTTGATCTACAACAACTTGGCTGTTGGATGCGGATTTGTGGCTGCCTTCGTTGGTGACGCCCCCGGAGAAACCGTCTCCTTTTATACCGTGGGGGCCGGCGCCGCAGGGAGTATCTATCCCGGCCATGCACAAACCGCCGCCGCCGGCGGAAGCGTGATGGAGGTCCCCACCACCACCATTGATGTCCTTGTCGAACAGCTTCGCTGGACACCGGACTTTATTAAGGTGGACGTGGAGGGAGCCGAAGCCGACGTTCTTGAAGGGGCCGTCCGGACGGCCCGCACCGCCCGGCCCTGGTTGATGGTCGAGATGCACAGCCCACCCGAGTTGCCCATGCGGGAAAATGCCGCGCTTGTGCTGAATTGGTGCAAGGAAAACCGATACACCGCATGGTATATGAAAGAAGCCGCCGTCATGGACCACCCCGACATGATTGCCCATCGAGGAAAATGTCATCTCCTCCTCCTTCCCGAGGGCGAAACCTACCCCGAAGCATTGGCGGCCATCCCCCAGCGCGCCCCCCTGCCGCAAGCATAAAGGGCCGATAAGAGCCGAGGCTTTGTTGCAATAACCCATACCTTTGCGGCAACCTCCGGATGTCCCGGCTCGGTAGTGTGTCATGACATGAAGCAGGCTGCATATGAGTCATTGGAAGATGAAATCGGAAAAGAATATACGGGGGGCTGACTTGCTGATGGACAACGATTACCTGGCGGCCAGTGTTCACTGTGCTTAATTATAGCATTATTCAGCTGGCATTGCATGTCTTATTAAGTGAGCTCTGGAAATCGGAGGAAAAGATTGATCAAGAACGCAAAGAAGGAGCCAGAAAAGAAAGAGGGTTTCATAACTGGCTGAAAAGACCATTTTTAAGAGAACTAAATAGGAAAGACCGGAAGGCGGCGAGAGAGTTTAATAATAAGTTTAGTGAGCTTAAAAATATAAGGGTTAAGTCGGATTACAAAAATGTAGCAATACACAAGAACGAAGCCGAAAAGGCGTTCTCCCTGTCGCAAGATATCAATGCAATCCTGTCGGAAAAGTTTAGAGTATGAACGCTTCAGATTTTATTAAAAAGCGGCTACAGGCCCTTATTGAGAAGTTCCCGCAATTGAAGGTCATTTATGGATATGACTCATGGGCGGATGCGCATTATATCAAGGTGTTGCCCCCATCAGAGTTTAATGAGAATGAGGCGTATGCGGAGTATGAGATGGATTTGATTCTTGATTTTGTCGAACAGTTTCCTTATGATGAAATTGGCTTTTTTACCGAAGGCGATCTCATAGAAATTGAATGCCCCCTTTTCGAGAAAGCAGGGGAGAGATATTTTAACGTGGACGTACATTTCTCGGATGAAAAACCTCCGACTGTTATTAATTATTAATATTGACAGGGGCCGTCGGGAGGTAATAAAGCCGGCGGGAAAAGAAAACGGGCCCATCGTGCCTGAGGGGGGAATAAAAAGAAATATTGTAGGGGAAGAATTTATTGGCCCCGGCGAGGGAAGAGCATCTTATCCACTTGCAGCGTAAGAAATAGGACCATGGAGAATTAAGCGTTTAGGCTTGAAAACATTGCGCTGATCGAATCTTTTTTCAAGCGCGAATATGGGGGGGAATTTGCCAATAAAGATATAGAGAAAAACGTCGGCATCGAGATTAAACATGCCACAAGGAAAAATATACTGCTTGTTTCTGTAATACTGACTTATCATGCAAGCCTGCACGGCGAGAAGTTGGTGGAGGCTAAAATTGAGATGGTGGGGGAGTTTCAGTATGCAGAAAATGCTGAGCTGTCGGTGGAAACTTTTGGACGGGTGAACGGTCCGGCGATCATCTTTCCTTATATCCGGGAACACCTGTCCAATATGTCGTTAAAAGCCGGGATCCCACCGATATTTCTACCGCCGATAAATTTTGTGAGATTGGCGGAGGAGCAAAAAGGCGGGTGAGAAGGGCGGCATTGTTTTCCTTTCTCTTTATCCTGAAAGGGGGGGCGGCATTCGTGGGCTTGCCGGGCCTATATCTTTGCGCATCTTTTAAGCCTCCGTTGTCATCCCATGGCGTCCTATCCGTTGTTATACATCACTTCCGAGTTTCCACCCGGGCCGGGGGGCATTGCCAATCATGGTTTTCATCTGGTGTCGCACCTGGCGCGTCGGGGGTTTGAGATCACGGTATATGCCCCCCAACGAAGCGCTTTTGCCGACCCTTCTTTTGATCGGAATCTGCCGTTTGCTGTGGTCCGTTATGGGCGGGAAGGCGAGCGGGCCCGAAAATATCATCGTCTCTATCGGGCGTTGAAGCGTCACATAGAGCAGCTGGAACAGCCCCCCGTGGTAATGGCCTCCGGCGGAGTGTCATCGTGGGTGGCGGCGGCATTGAAACGCCGGAAAAAAGACCTGATTGCCATGGCGGTGGCTCACGGGACCGACGTCAATCCGCACCATAGATGGAAACGTTTTTTTCTGAAAAAAGCCCTGACGCGGATGGACCGCATTGTCGCCGTCTCTCGCTACACGGCCGGCCGAATCGACTACTTGCCCAACGGAAAGGTGGTGGTGATTAACAACGGGGTCGATCTACGCCGCATCCAAACGCTGGCGAAACGGGCTCCGCTTCCCCGTCTGGCGGGGAAGCCCCGCCTGGTCACGGTGGGCACGTTGTCTGAACGGAAAGGACAGATGAATGTGGTTCGGGCCCTTCCTTTGTTAAAAAAGCGGTTCCCCGAAGTTCATTATCACATGGTAGGGCTGCCCGATTGGCAAGCCCCTATCCTTGAGGAGGCCCGTCGGCGGGGCGTGGCGGAGCATATCACCGTGCATGGCGCCCTGTCGGATGAACAGATGGTCGGGGTGCTGAAAGCATCCGACATCTTTATGATGTTGAGCCAACAGACGGCTGCCGGCGACTTTGAGGGGTTTGGCATTGCTATTCTCGAGGCTAATGTGCTGGGGATGCCGGCGGTGGGGACACGCCGGAGCGGCATCGCCGATGCCGTCAATGAGGGGCTTTCGGGACGGCTGGTGGACCCTGCGCAGCCGGCCGATGTGTGCAAGGCCGTCGAGGAACTGCTTGCAAACTACGACCACTATGCCCGCGGCGCCCGACAATGGGCCGAACAATTCGACTGGGCCCGCATCACCGACCAATACGAACAAACCATCCGAAGCCTTTTATGACACGCCGCCCCGCCGTCCTTTATATCGGCAGTAAACTGGCCGCACACGGCCGCACGCCGACCTCCATTGATACATTAGGCCCGCTCCTGGCGCGCTACTACCATGTGATTTACGCATCGGATAAAAAGAATAAGCTCCTCCGCCTGTTGGATATGGCCTGGAAGACGCTCCGCTACGGCCCTCGGGTGGATATTATTCTCATCGCTACATATAGCACCGCTAACTTTTACTATGCGTGGCTGATCGGGCAACTGGCCCGACTACTGAAAATCCCTTACGTCCCCATTCTCCACGGCGGCGAGTTGCCCCGGCGACTGAAACGTTCGCCGCGCCTGAGCCGGATGCTTTTTGTGCATGCGGCCGTCAATGCAGCCCCTTCGCCATACAATGCCCATTTTTTCCAGAAAGCCGACTTTCCGGTGACCATCATTCCCAACATGATTGATATCCGCCAGTATCCGTATAAAAAGCGGGAAACGCTTCGCCCGAAACTCCTCTGGGTGCGCTCCTTAGATGCCGTCTATAACCCCTGGATGGCGGTGGATGTGTTGGCCGGTTTGAAAGCCCGTTATCCGGAGGCCGCCTTGACGATGGTGGGCCCCGATAAAGGGGTGATGCATGATGTGCAGCAGTATGCCCAACGAAAAGGCGTGGCTGACCGCATCACCTTCCCCGGGCGGTTGTCTAAAAAAGCATGGACGACGCTGGCACAAGACCACGACATTTTTATTAACACCACCGATAAAGACAACACGCCCGTCAGCGTCATCGAGGCCATGGCGCTGGGATTGCCTGTGGTCACGACCAACGTGGGCGGTATTCCCTTCCTGTGGAAAGACGGCGTGCATGCGCTGCTCGTGCCACCCAGAGAACCCGCCGCCATGACCCGGGCCGTGGAAGCGTTGCTCGAAAATCCTCAACAAGCCCAACAAATGGCCCAACAGGCCCGTCGGATGGTGGAAGCCTTTGACCAGCCCCGCGTCCTCAATCAGTGGAAAGAACTGATTGACGACATCATCGCCCGCAAAAAACAAAACGCCTAATTTTGCGCCGCTTTCTGCGGCTTTAATCTGAACGAATTATGAAGAAGGACATTCACCCGAAGAATTATCGGTTGGTGGTGTTTAAGGATCTTTCCAGCGGCGTGGCCTTTCTGACCCGTTCGACCGTGGCCACCAAAGAAACCATCACCTGGGAAGACGGCAACGAGTATCCCCTCTATAAACTGGAAATCAGCGACGCCTCTCATCCCTTCTTTACCGGCAAGAAGATGTTTGTGGACAGTGCGGGGCAGGTCGATAAGTTCTTCCGCCGCTACGGCAAGAAAGAATAGGCCGCCGAAGGGTCTGCGCGCAGCGCTCATCGCACATCATGCTTCCGGCGGCGATTGTCTGGGATGTCGATCCCATCATCTTTCACATCGGCGCTCGGGGCGTCCGCTGGTATGGGTTGCTCTTCGCCCTGGCCATCTATCTGGGCTACCGCTTTTTTGAACGCGTTTTTCGGGAAGAAAAACTCCCCCCGCAGCTGCTCGACAGGCTGGCCCTTTACGTGATCATCGGCATCATCGTCGGCGCCCGCCTCGGCCACGTTCTCTTCTATGATTGGCCCTATTACAGCCGCCATCCGATCGACATCATCAAAATCTGGGAAGGCGGGCTGGCCAGCCACGGCGGGGCCTTTGGCATCCTGCTGGCCTTCTGGTTGTTCGTCCGAAAATACCGCTCCCAATATCCGCAACTGTCTTACCTGTGGCTGCTGGACCGCATGGTCATCCCCACCGCCCTGGGCGGCGCCCTTATCCGCCTCGGCAACCTCTTCAACTCCGAAATCCTTGGCAGACCCGCCGACCTCCCGTGGGCTTTCATCTTCAAGCGAATTGATAACCTTCCCCGCCATCCCGCCCAGCTCTACGAGGCCGTTACCTATTTTCTCGTGTTCCTGTTGTTGAGGTGGCTCTATCGCCGCCGGCAGTGGGGGCGATATCGGGGGCGCCTCCTCGGCCTGTTCCTGACGCTGGTCTTCGGAATGCGGTTTGTCATCGAGTTTTTCAAAGAGCGGCAGGAAAGTTTCCAGCACCCCCTGCCTGTCGATATGGGGCAGCTGCTCAGCATTCCTTTTGTGCTGGTGGGGTTGTATTTGTGGTTCCGTCCAACGGCCCGCCGTGCGTAGGCTGGTTGTTTTTTTCTTGCTGGCAATCGGCATTAGCGCAGGCGGTTTGTGGGGGCTTCGGGCCCAGCCTTTCCCGGCCGTGGAACCCTATCTCGAACGCGGCGTGTTGGCCGTCGAGACCGGGCGGCCCGCCGAGGCCGTTCGCCTGTTGTCTTTCAGCTTAAAAATCGACAGGAAAAATCCTTACACCTACATGTATCGCGGCCTGGCGTATTATCAACTAAAAAACTATCGCCGCGCCGTTCGGGACTTCCGAAAAGCCCTGCGCCTTGACTCCACGATGGCGGCGGTCTATGCCAACCTGAGCAACGCCTATTCCGAGCGCGGCCGCTACCACAAAGCCATCCGCATCGCCCAACAAGGGCTGCGGCACGCCCCCCGCATGCCCCACCTTTACAATGCCGTCGGCGTGGCCCACTGGCACCTCGGCGACATCGACCAGGCGCTCCAGTATTTCAAAAAAGCCGTGGAAGTCGATTCCTCCTACGATATGGGCTACAACAACATGGCGGCGGCCATCTATGCCAATCAAGACATTGCAGCGGCCCATCAGCGAGACCTCCTGCGGGCGGTGCGATATTTCCGCAAAAGCCTGACCCTCAATCCTCAGTTGGCGCTGGCCCATCGCAACCTCGGCCTGATGCTTTCCTTGCTGGGGAAGCCCCGGCAAGCCGCCTTTCATCTGCAACAGGCCCTGCGGCTCGATCCTGCCGACTCTATGGCGTATGACTTTCTGGGCAGCGTTTATTACAGCCAACAGCAATATGCCCTTGCCATACAGGCATGGCAACAGGCCCGGGCGCACGGCCTCGACCGCCCCGGGCTGGACATCGACATCGGCAATGCCTACCTCTATCTCGGGCAATACCGAACCGCCGTGGAACATTATCAAAAGGCCATGCGGCGGGGCCGATACTGGAAGGGCCTGGCCTACTATAACATGGCCTGCGCGGCTTCGCTGCAACATCGGCCGGAAGAAGCCTTCCACTATCTGAAAAAAGCCTACCGGAAAGGATTTTTGCGGGATAAAAAACAGTGGGAGTGGATGAAAAAAGACCCCGACTTAGACCACTTCCGCCGCAGCCAATGGTATTCGCAACTGCTGAATTGGGCCAATAAATGACACTCGATCTGAAACGTCCGCTGGCGGAGCGGGTGCGCCCCGCCTCGCTCGATGAAGTGGTGGGGCAGCCGGCCCTCACGGGCTCCGACGGCGTTCTCCGGCGGTGGCTGGCCGACGGTGCCTTCCCATCGGTGATTTTCTGGGGGCCGCCCGGATG
>JALVCQ010000156.1 GCA_027009805.1 Bacteroidota bacterium | reverse complement strand
GGCGCAGCACTGCTGCGCCCCTACGTTTTTTTTATCCTATCGCCCGCACCAGCAGTTGCTCGCCGCGCCACGTTCCTTCGGCGTAGGGGATGACGGAGACCGTTTGCAATTTGGCGAGGCGGTCGGGTAGGGGGTGGCCGCCCAGCAGGGTGACCCACCATGCTTCGAAGGGGGCGGGCTGATGATTGCGGCGGGCATCTTGATAGGGGTTGGTGAGGTGGCGGGCTACGGCGTGCCATTTGGCGGCATTGGGCGCGCCCACGATGAGGAGCCGTTTGCCGACGGGATGGTGGGCGATGACGTCGAGGGCGAGGTCTTGTGCCGCCCGAAAGAAGGGTTCCCGGTCGTCTCGATCGATGTAGGCGGCCCGGACCTTGCGGATAACCATCCCCCGCCCCGAGAAGGCGGAATTTTCCTCGCCGATGGTGGTGCCGGCGCCGGGATGGTCAAACGAGGGCACCCGCACCCGCAGCCGGTGTGTGCGGGCCACTTCCAGCGTCATCGGGTGGAGCACCTGTGCACCCAGCCGTCCCAGCCGGTAGGCGTCGTCATAGGAAAGCACCGGTATGGTCTGTGCGGTGGGATCCCATTGCGGGTCGGCGGTGAGAATGCCGGGGACGTTTTTCCATAATGTGACGGCTTCAGCGTCCAGCGCCGCCGCAAAGAGGGCTGCGGAATAGTCGGACCCTTCCTTGCCCAGCGTGGTGACCTGTCCCCGGCGGCTGCGCCCGATAAAGCCCTGCGTGATGACCCACCGGCCTTCATCGAGAATGTCTTTTAGCGTTTCGATGCGGGTGCGGGTGGCATGCCAGTCCACGCCGGCGGCCGTGTGCCCTTCATCCGTGACGACCAATTCCCGGGCATCGGCAAAAAACACCGGCCGGCCTTCCTGCCGCAGGCGCAGATACACCAGCAAACTGCTCATCATCTCGCCTTGCGAAACCACCGCATCGTAAAAGGCGCCGTAGTCGGTGTATTCCGTAGGGGCCGGATGGAGCGGCTCTGCATATTGTTCGAGGGCGTTCCGGAAATCATCGGGATGGTCGAGCAGTTGCTCGGCCCATGCGAGGTGTTCGTCCTGGATAGCCCGCCATTGTTGTTCGGCGGTTGCATGGTCGCCTTCCCATGCCCGATTGACCAGGGCTTCCAGCCGACGCGTTGTCCCATAAAAAGCCGACACCACAATGAGACCGCCCGACGGTCCGGCGTCCAGCCGTTCCGAGAGGCGCCCCACCCGTTGCGGTGCGTCCAGCACGCCCCCACCGAATTTATGGACCGTAAGCGCCATGGGTGTTGTAAAATTGCACGTTCATTGAAGCCCGCTCATCATGATGAAAGGACAGGACCTTCATGCATTGCTTGCCGAAGACGTTGCAAAAGTAGAAGGGCTGTTTTCGGTTATCGAAACCCTTGCGGGGACGGCTGTGGAGTTATGGCACAAAATTCAGCGTGCGCCCTTTGCCGACATCCTGGGCAGCGCCCAACACACCAACGTGCAGGGCGAAGAGGTGCAGAAGTTGGATGAGCTGGCCAACGATCGCATGAAAGAAAGGCTGGGGGCTTTGCCGGCGGTGGCAGCCGTGGCGTCGGAAGAAGATGAAACGGCCGTGCTGTTTCATTCTAATGGGACGCTGTTGGTGTGTATGGATCCGCTGGACGGTTCGTCCAACATCGACGTCAACATCCCCATCGGGACGATCTTCTCGATACGGCCCCGCCGACAGGAAGGGCCCGTCTCGGAGACCGAGTTTCTGCGGCCGGGGTCGGAACAGCTTGCCGCCGGTTACTTTATGTATGGAGCGGCACTTACCTTGATGGTCACCGTCGGAAACGGCACCCACATCCTCACCTACGATCCCGATGCCGGGCGCTTTATCGCCCATGCCGTCAATGCCCGCATCCCCGAAAAAGGGAAAATCTATTCCGTCAATGAAGGGAATGCGTTGCAGATGCCCGAAGGCGTGCAGCGATATCTCCAACATTGCAAAAGCAGCGAAACCCTGACGGGCAAGCCTTATTCCCTTCGGTATATCGGCTCGCTTATCGGCGATTTTCATCGCAATTTTCTCAAAGGCGGCCTCTTTTTGTATCCGCCCACGGCTTCGGCGCCGCAGGGCAAGTTGCGGCTGCTGTATGAATGTGCACCGATGGCCATGCTGGCCGAGCAGGCCGGCGGCAAGGCGTGGACGGGAAGCGGGCGCGTGCTGGATGTGGTGCCCGAACGGATTCACCAGCGGGTGCCGTTTTACGTGGGCAGCGCCCGCATGATGGATGAGCTGAAAACTTTTATTGGATAATCGGCATGGCACGTCCCAAATCACCGCTTGGTCGGGGGCTCGAATCGGTGCTGCCTTCGGCGGCGCCCTATTCCGAAGGTTTCGTTAAGGGGAAT
>JALVCQ010000155.1 GCA_027009805.1 Bacteroidota bacterium | reverse complement strand
CGATGCGCGCACATGCCAACAATGAAAACAGCAGCTCCGGCACCATCGGCATGTAAATACACACCCGATCGCCGGGCTGAACGCCTTGAAGTTTCAGCATGTTGGCCAGTCGGCCCACTTCTGCATGCACCTCCGCATAGGTAAAGCGTCGGGACGCCTCTTTGGGATCGTTGGGTTCCCAGATGAGGGCGGTTTGACTACCGCGTGTTTTCAGGTGACGATCCAGGACATTGACGGTGATGTTTAACTGACCGCCGTCGAACCACCGCACATTGCCATCTTTCATCGAACCACTCAGGACGGTGTCCCATCGCCGGGCCCATTCAAATGTTTCGGCGATACGCCCCCAGAAACGCTCGGGCTGTTCTACGCTTTCTTGATAATGCCGCCGGTAATCTTCGAGGGATCGGATGCGCATGACGTCAGCTGCTTTTTTTCACAAACAAAGGTAAGGAAGCGGTCCGTCGTCCTTTGCAAAAAGCGGCAATATAGGCCGGTTCTAAACACGCCTTTGCCCCGCCGCCTATACGTTCACGGTTTCGTCAATCACATACAACGGACGCCCGCGCACCTGTTCAAAAGTTTTACCCACATAAAGGCCGATAATGCCCAGCTGAAACAAAATCACCGACGTGGCAAAAAAGATGGCCGTAATCAGGCTGGCCCATCCGGGCAAAAAGCCCACCATGAAATAGCGAATGACCACATACGCGATGCCCAGCGCCGTGAGCAGCGAAAACAGAAACGCCAGCGAAATCGAAAAGTAAAGCACCCGCGTGGATTGGGCCACCCACGCATTGGCCGCCACCGCCAACAGCTTCACAAAAGAATAAGAGGTCTTGCCTCGCCGCCCCCGGTCGTAGGACACCGTTATATATTTCTTCGGAAAGCCCAGCCAATGCAGCAGGATGATGTAGGAGCGGTTGTAATCGTTGATTTCGAGGAATGCTTTGCGGACTTTTTCGGAAAATCCCACCAGCGGGCCGAAAGGAAGTTCCTCGCCCGGCGTGGCAAATTGCTTAAACAGCCACGCATACGCTTTGCTGAGCAGTTTCTTCCACAGCTCCTGACGGCGCCGGTCCCGCACGGCAAACACGATTTCGCAGTCGCCGCCCCGCAGTGCCTCGTAGAGTTTCAAAATGTCATGCAGATCATGAGGAAAGTCGCAGTCAATGACGAAGGTATAGCGGCCCGTAGCATGGGCGATGCCGGCCGTTACGGCGGCGTGTTGCCCGAAGTTTCGAGACAGGCGGATGCCCTTCACAGTCGGGTCGGCAGCCGCCAGCTGCTGAATCACCGCCCATCCCTCGTCCGGCGAACGATCATCTACTAAAATAATTTCATGGGAGATATGATGCTTTTCCAGCATCGCTTTCAGGCGGCGCACATCGCTTTCCAGCGTGGCCGCACAGCCATAGACCGGCGAAACGATGCTTATCTGGGGAGGCATAGCCGTTTTACAATTCAAAATCGGTGCTGCGTTTTCCTTCCAGCGCAGCAGCCCGCGGCGGGACGATTACCCGCCACGGCTCAGTGTCTCTCGTGACCACGGCCCCGGCACCCACCAGCGTCCCTTCGGCAATCTTCACCCAGTGAGCCAACACCGCCCCCGCCCCGATGAAAGCATACGGTTCGACCACACAATGCCCCGAGACCACTGCATGAGCGCCGATAAAAGTATGGTCTTTGACCTCGGCATGATGCGCAATGAAGCCGCCACTCCACAGCATGACATTCCGGCCGATTCTCGCAAACGGTTGCACCGTGCAATCTTCGAGGATAAAACAATTCTCCCCGGGCGGATATGCCGACAGATAACTACATCGGGAACTCACATAGCTGACCAACGAATAGCCTTTTTCCTTTGCTTCCCGACACTTCCGTTCCCGCAGCCGGTTCATATCCCGATAGCTGAGCGCCACAAACATCCGGTAACGGTCAGGCGGATAATGCTTTTCCACCGTTTCAAACGGCACCACCGGCTTACCCTCGAAGGTCGCTCCCGGCAGGTAAGCGCGGTCCACCGTAAAAGCCGCCACCTCGTGCGGGCTGTCTTCGGTGAAGTAATCATGCGCCAGTTGGGCGATGTCGCCTGCGCCGAAAATGATAAGACGGGCCATAAAAGGCAATCAAGAAGCAAGCAAACCTATGGGTTTACCGATAAACCTCACAGACCGGATTCATGACGAATTTGTTATTCTTGCAGAAAATTCGCAACGCCATGAAAAGTCGCCACTTGCTGTTCGTCGTAATGTGGAGCACTGTCTCCCTTTTTGCGCAGTCGTTTAACGGCATTCACCGTCCACAGGCTCCTATCGCCCGTCAGGCATTCCTTGCGGAACCTGTAAAGCCGGTGGCTCCGACAGGAGAAGAGGTTCGCCCCGTGAGCCCTGTGCGGCAATCCATGGGCACACAGCCCGGGGTGCGGGAAACGATTATCGGCACCACCACTTACGACCTGCAGACCAACGCCACGATGGCACGGCGTGTGGTCCGCTGGGCCGACGGAAAAGAAGCTGCGGCGTGGACTTTATCACTCCAGTTCTCTCCCTCATATAGTGACCGGGGGGCGGGCTATAACTACCACGACGGCACCAGCTGGCAGCCGGAGCCCACCGCCCGCATCGAGCCTTACCGCAATGGATGGCCCACCATCGGCACCTACGAACAGGGCGGCACCACTTACGAATACGTGCTTTCACACATGCTCGACCCGTCAAACGGCTATTACGGCGGATTCTTTTTCAGCACACGGGCCCGCGGCGCAAGCTCATGGAACACCACCGAGGTTTTCCATAAAGACGACATCGGCGATACCCTCCTCTGGCCCGTCACTGCCAGCAGCGGTGACTACATCTACGTGGTTTGTAACAATCGGGAGGGAGTAGTTAACGGTGTGCTGCGACCGGTGCTATTTTCCCGTTATCAGATTTCTACGAGCCAGTGGATCGATTCATTCATCGCTCTGCCGGGCTATGACAGTTCCCAGTATTACAGCGGCGGCGGGGATGAATACAACATCGACGCCCGAGACAGCATCGTGGCCGTCGTCATCGGCGGGCTGGGCACGCACCTGACCCTCTGGAAATCCACCGACTGGGGCAACACATGGACGAAAAAATTCGTTGACCGCTTTCCCATCGATGCCTACAACGACAAAACCCTGCTCACCGACACGCCCTGGACCAACGACGGCAGCGTGAGCGTGGTGATCGATGGCAACGGAACCGCCCACGTGGCCTGGGGCATGACCCGATCGGTGAACCTCGACACCACCGACGGCGGCATTTCCTTCTTCCCCGGCATCGGCCTCATCGGATACTGGAATGAAACCATGCCGGAGGACACCACCGGCACCATGGACTCTTTCATGGTCATCGCCAGCATTTACGACCGTCATAACGACGATGTAATTACCATCACCAGTGCATCCATTCAAAGCGGCTCCAACGGCGGTGCACGCTACACCAACACTTCCGCATGCAGTCACGTCAACCTCGCCATCGACGACCAGGGCAAACTCTTTGCCGTTTACGATTGTCTGATCGACAGCGTGCTGTCTATTGACGGCATTAATTATCGGGATGTGTATGTGGTGTATTCCACCGATCAGGGCGCCACATGGAGCTGGCCGCCGGCCAACATTTCCGGCGATTACATCTCGGAAGATGTGTTTGGCTTTGTGGCCCGTCACGTGGATGACTCGCTGCACATCACTTTTCAGGAAGACGCCACGCCCGGCAATGCCGTTCAGGGTTCCCACGGCATTACCCTGAACAGCATCATTCACGCGCACGTCTCCAAAGCCGACCTGCTGGCCGGCAATATTTCCCCCGAAGCCTTTGAGCCCGGTGTGGGCATCGGGCAAACCGCCATCACCGGGCGGCTGTCCGTCTATCCCAATCCGGCAACGCAGGACGCCGCCTTTTCACTGCCGTCGGGGAGTGGTCCAGCCATGGAAATCACGGCTTATGATGCGGTGGGGCGGGTCGTATATCGAAATCCTCGCCCCACAAGCCCTTACGTCATCGACGTGAGCCGCTGGACGCCGGGCCTTTATACCGTCCGCGTTCAAACGCCTGCGGGCACCTATCTGGGGCGGCTTAACGTGATTCGTTAAAGCATGCAGTTTTTTGACGAGACGGCGGGGCGTTTCATTGAACTTCCCGATGCGCCCCGCCGAATCGTTTCGCTGGCGCCCGACATCACCGATATGCTCTTCCGGCTGGTGCCCGCCGACCATATTGCCGGCATCAGTCTCTATTGCCGCCGTCCTTACGGGCGGCTGGGAGGTCTTCCACGCGTCGGCGCTTATCTGAAGGTTATCACATCCCGATTGGAAGCGGCCCGCCCCGATCTTGTCCTGACCACACTCGGCGCCCAGCGGGAGACCACCCTTCGGCTTCGGAAAGCCGGCTACCCGGTCTTTTCTATTCCTGTTCCCACCAGCATGTGGGGCGTGCTGGACAATTTTCTCCGCATCGGGATGGTCGTCAATCAATGGGAAAAGGCGGCACAACAAGCAGCCGACCTGCACCAACAGGCTGCCCAACTCCACCATTCGTTGCCCCCTTATCGGGTGTATTGGGAAGTTGACCTCGGCGGGCCGATTACAGCGGGGCAAACCAGCTACGTCCATCAAGCCCTGCACTGGATCGGGCTTGAGAACATTTACGGCCACCGTCGGGAAGGCTATTTCAAACCTGATGACCAACAAACACTGGAAGCCCGCCCCGACATTATTTTATACGAGCCGAAAAAAGATTACGACAGCGACCGCCGACAGAAACTGCTGGAGCAACTGCGCGAGCGGTGGGGCGCACAAATTCCCATTATCATTTTACCGCACGACTATCTGTCGCACTACGGCCCGGCCCTCATAGATGAGGTCATGCCCGGGCTTATCCATCGAATCAAGCATGTTTGGGTCGAGCGCGGAATCAAGGCTTCCTGATGCGGTGCGGATTATCCCGCAGGAAGGCTTTCCAGCTCGCTTTTTTGTCCGAAGCAAATACTGACGGCATTACGAAATGCGCATAGGCAATGCCGAGAGCGTCCACTGCATCGGGCAGGTGGGGATTGTAGGCCGTATCCTGACCGAAAGCGCGCGACAGGAACCGCTCCATCAATACCTTGGAAGCCCGACCGTTACCGGTGATGCGCTTCTTGGCCTCGGCCGGCGATATTTCCTCCACCGACACCCCCCGTTCGAATGCCAGCGCCATGGCGATGCCGATCACCCGGCCCAGCTTCAGGCTCGTCTGGACGTTGTGATGATAAAAAGGCGTCTCGATCATCATCAAATCGGGCGCATGCCGATCGAAAACGTCCCGAAGGCCTTCATAGATGGTCTGAAAACGCCGCGTCAGCGACCACCGACCGTTCAAGGCTATCACGTCCATTTCGCTTACGTGCACGGCTCCATTTTCCCGTGTGACAACGGCATATCCCAGCCGGTGCGTGCCGGGGTCGATTCCAAGCGCTTTCAGTAGCTTTGACCCCTCGACTTCGGTAGCAGACCTCATCGTCAACCATTGTGAATGCGAATGTAACAAAATGGATCCGAAGGGTCCTGTCGGCGGGGCTGACCCTCTGGGCTGCTTACTACATCATCGAGCAAGTGAAAGATGAAGGCGTTTCGCTGCCTTCTCCGTTGTCTTTTGCTCAGCTGTTATGGTTGGCGGGGGCGGTCGGTCTGGCCGTCGTTAATCTCTGGGTCGAGGCTTTTAAGTGGAAAACCACCTTTCGGGACGTCTTCACGATGGCCGGCGGCATGGCATGGAAAGGGGTGTTTCTGGGGGCGGCCGTGAGCTTTTTCATGCCCAACCGGCTGGGGGAATATTCGGCGCGGGTGTTGGTTATGCCTTCCCGTCTTCGCCTGGCGGGCCTTGGCGGCAGTTTCCTCAACAGCACCGCCGTGGGACTCGTTACCGTGATATGGGGTGGCATGGCGGCATGGCATGCCTTTGTCACATTGCCCGCCCCTGCTTCGTGGCCGGCCTTATCCCCACCCACGGGCGGGCAATGGCTTGGCATCGGGGCGATGGCCGTCCCGGCGGCGGCGTTTATATGCATGCGCTACCTTCCCGCGTGGGCCCGCCGCATCGCCGCTCAATGGAAACAAGCGGAGCCCACCATCCGGCCCGTCTTTTCATGGGGTGTGATGGGGCGTGTCGCTCTCCTGACGGTGGTCCGCTTTGCCGTCTATTGTCTGCAACTTTATCTCTTGCTACGCGCCGCCGGAGTTCACCTGCCGGTTTCTTCGGCTGTATGGATGATACCGGCATTTTTCTTCTGGACGTCGGTGTTGCCCACCTTTGCCGCCATCGACGTGCCGGTGCGGGTCATGATCGGCATATGGTTGTTCCTCCCGCTTGCCCCCTCGGCTTCCGTCACAGCGGTGGTATGGGCTTCCACGATTTTGTGGCTTATCAACGTTGTATTGCCAATCCTGCCCGGAATCGTTATCGGATGGAAAATCTGGCGTTCGGCATCGTTCAAATGGGTCACCACACCATGACCTCCTTACGGATTCGATGGATGTGGCTGCTTGTAAGCGTGCTGCCCCTATGGCTGGGGGCCCAATCGCACACGCTTCGCGTGGCGCAATTGAAATACAAAGGCGGCGGCGACTGGTATGCCAATCCGACCTCCCTGCCTAACTTGATCCGGTTCTGTAATGAGCATCTTTACACCGACATCGAGCCGGAGCGCTATGTGGTGGAGGCCGGCAGTCCGGAAATCTTCACGTATCCATTCGTGCACATGACCGGGCACGGCAACGTGGTCTTCGACGCTCAGGAACGGGACAACCTGCGCCGCTATCTTTTCGGCGGCGGCTTCCTGCACATCGACGACAACTACGGGATGTATCCCTACATCATCCCCGAAATCAAGAAGCTGTTTCCAGAATACGAACTGGTGGAGCTGCCATTTGACCATCCCATCTTTCATCAGGTGTATGAGTTTCCCCGCGGGCTGCCGAAAATTCATGAGCACGACGGCAAGCCGCCGCAAGCTTTCGCCGTCATCCACAAAGGGCGCGTCATTCTTCTTTACACCTACGAGACCGACCTGAGCGACGGCTGGGAAGACCCCTCCGTCCATCACGACCCGCCGACCGTTCGGGAAGCCGCCCTGAAGATGGGTGCCAACATCATCCACTACGCCTTTACCCGTTAACCCCGCCCATGGATTACCTCGAATGGGGTATCAATTATCCCGCCCTTGCCATCGCATCTTTTTTATCGGCCACCATCCTGCCCGGCGGTTCGGAGGTCATCTTCACGGCCATGGTCAGCAAAGGCTATCATCCCATCCCGCTGATTGCCGTGGCCAGCGTGTCCAATACGCTCGGGTCGGTGGTGACTTACTACATGGGGCGTCTTGGAAAAGAGGAATGGCTCTCCCGCTATTTCGGCATCAAGCGGCGGACCATCCGTCGGCTGGAAGATTATATCCGCCGTTATGAAGCGTGGCTGGCCTTCTGGGCCTGGTTGCCGTGGATCGGCGACGCCATTGCGGCCGCCCTCGGATTCTTTCGGGCGCCGGTGATTCCGGCCGTGGTCTGGATGTGGGTCGGAAAGGCTTTGCGGTTTACGGCCCTCTGGCTCATGGTGCGCGGCGTCATCGCATGGTGGTAAAAGAAAAAGGGCCCGTCAGGAACTCCCGAGCGGGGAACTCCTGAGGGCCCTTGTTTTACTTCCCTTATCCGACGTCGGCTCAGTCGGCTGCCGAGTCGCGAGGTCCGGAACGATCGTGGCAGCGGCACTTACGGGCCTTCGGGCAATGCAGCCACTGATGAAACTGCCGATCGTTGAGGATGCGATGGGCCGCCCGGGCATAACGCCGTTTACAATGACGCAGGGCTTTCAACAAACGTTGTTTTTGCGGATTCGACTTCAATGCATGACGCGTCCGCTTGATCAGCTTTTGCAGTTTTTGGGCGAATTGCTGCGGCGTCAGCTGACCACTGCGCAGCTTATTCACGAGCTTGCGCAACTGCTGATTGGCATTCGCAATAATCTGCTGGTTGATCTGGTGAATGGCTTGATGAATCCCGCATGCACACCGGCAATAGCGTCGATGGGCCCGTTTCAACGCCCGTTTTTGCATCGGCGAAAGCCCGCCGATATTGCACGGGCGGTCGGCACCTTCCGACATCTGGGCGTCGTCGCCCCATAATGCTTCGGCGGGATCGGTCTCCTCGGCCGCTTCCGTCCCGTCATCGATAAGCTTAAACTCCTCCGCGGCGGAACCCTCCTGAATGACAGGACTTTCCATCAATGACGTTTCGGGAAACACCCAGTTCTCTTCTCCGGCCACCGGTATGTCTTCGGCTTGCTCGGGCGTGACCACCATCTGTGCCTCATTTGCACTGCTCACACCAGGATTGTCCAGCACATCATCCGTCCGACTACAGCTCCATGCCAACAAACCTGCACCCATAAGAACCGCAAGGCTCCTGATCCATCCGTGTTTCATCTTCTTTTGTTTTGGGGTTCATCTTCATAGACGCCTATCGTCAGCGAAGGTTTATTTTTGAACGACTTTTAAGACCTGCTCCCATGAAAACACTGGCTGTCATCGGCTTTGCGCTTTCTTTTCTGAATCCCATATTAAGCCTGGTGGGAATGCCAGGATTTCTCAACAACCTATTAACCATCACGGCGGCCGTCCTGATCATTCTGGCCTACTGGCAGCTCTCCCGCCGGTGGGGCGGCGAAGAATTACGCCGAAATTTCAACCGCTATTTCTTCACGTATGTGGCCATGATCATTCTGGGAATTGTGCTGGCCATCCAGGTTTTCGCCATCTTCACCAGCGCCGGCATCGACATGGCCGACATTCAGGACCCCACCATCTGGCAAGACCCCGATATAATGCAGCCCTATGTGGAGGCCATTTCCAGCCATCTCGGTCGCATCATGTCTCTGGGCTTGCTCCTTTTCCTGACCTTCGTGTTTAATGCATGGTTTTTCTATCGGATGAATGCCATCATCGCCACTTATACCCGACCTCAAATAGACCTGTTCCGAATCGGCGGCCTGTTATACTTCATTGGTGCGCTGGCTATCATTGTTTTCGGGCTGGGCTTTTTCCTGATGTGGATCTCCTATCTCTTGCTCCTCTTTGCGTTTCGTAACCTTCCATCGGAACCTCCCGTTTCTGCGAGCCATGAATAAACCCGCTGCCTACTGGGTATATGTCACCTGTGCCTCCGAGGATGA
>JALVCQ010000154.1 GCA_027009805.1 Bacteroidota bacterium | reverse complement strand
CTGCGTCCGACCCTCGATTCGGCTTTTTTTTCCGGCACTTTCGGCGTTTCCGGCAAGGCAAAGCCGGATTTGTCGCCGGCGGCTTTCATGGTGGACAATTGCGGACGCATCTTTTTCAGCGGGTGGAGCGACGCCATCAGCCGCAACTCCAGCATCCTCAACTATCCCATCACACCCAACGCCTACCAGACCTCCACCGACGGACGCGACTTTTATCTGGCCGTGTGGACCGCCGACATGGACTCGCTCATTTATGCCTCTTATTACGGCGGCGGCCTGAGTCGGGAGCACGTGGACGGCGGGACGTCCCGCTTCAACAAAGACGGCACGATTTATCAATCGGTGTGTGCCGGATGCGGCGGACATGATGACTTTCCCACCTATCCCGCCAATACGGTCTCGCATACCAACAACAGCTTTAACTGCAACAACGCCGTTTTCAAAATCCGCTTCGACCTGCCGGCGGTGCAGGCCCGCTTTGAAAGCGACACCATTCATTGCAACGAGCACACCTTCCACTTTTACGATCGCAGCGGCGGCGCCGACTCGGTATGGTGGGACCTCGGCGACGGCACCCTCAGCACCGACCGCAACCCGACGCACACTTACGGGGCTCCGGGGACGTATGTGGTCACGATTTATGCCTATCGGGGCGGCACCTGCAACAGCACCGATTCATTTTCCCGGACGGTTCACGCCTATGACACCGCCATTGCCGCCATCGCCATCGACTCGGGCGAGTGCCCGAATGAATGGATTCTCCGCAACCGCAGCCCGCGTTTCGACTCCGTCGCGTGGTATGCGCCGCTGACACCACCGCAATATCTTTCTTCGGGCGATACGCTGGTCGTTTACGTATCCGACACGCTGGCCCGCCGTTACTATCTCATTGCCGATCCGGGCACGGTCTGCGCCGATATCGACTCGATCGACCTCCAAGCGCCCTATATCCCGATGGCGGCGTTTACCATGGCGGTGTTGGACTCGTGTCGGGGGCGGGTTCAGTTTCAGAATCACTCGACGCCTTCCGACCAATGGCGCTGGGATTTCGGCGACCATCAGTTCGACACCGTGGAATGGGCGCCCATTCATGCCTACGATAGTCCGGCCACCTACACCGTCCGTTTGATCATCGAGCCGGGCAAGCGGTGTGCCGACACCGCCGAGCGCACCTTCTCATTAAATCGAATTTACGCCGACTTTTTCATCCGGATCGACTCGTGCGACCTGACCAGCTATCAATTCAACACCTCGCAAAACCACGATACGGTTTACTGGTTTGTGGACAGCATGTCCTACCCCGCCGGCGACTCGTTCGCCTACACATGGCCGGGTCGGGGCCGGCATGTGGTCACGTTGGTGGCCGAGCGGGACGGCCTCTGCCGCGACACCGTCAGCCGCCCCGTCTGGGTCAACACCTACATCCCGCCGCGATACACGTGGGAAATCGACACCTGCGACCTCGAAGTGCTTGCCCGCGCCGACTCGCCGTTTGCGGTCTCGTTCGGCTGGGTGTGGAATCGGGCGCGGATAACGCCCGGCCGTTTTCGGCAAATTTTTGAAGCCCAGCCGGGCAGCAACCGGCTGGGGATGATCACGCAGCCGGGCAGCGTCTGTGCCGATTCGGCCTTTACCATGCTGGAGGTACCCGAGCCGGATGCCAATCTCTTCATCCCGAATGTCTTCACGCCCAACGGCGACGGATATAACGACGAATTTCGCATCACCGGCATTCGGCAATGTGAGTTCTACAACCTCTACGTCTATAATCGCTGGGGCCAGGTGATGTTTTTCTCGGGCCGCACGCCGCCCCGACTGGCGCCGCCCGCGCTGGACGGCTCGAAAGAAGCCTGGGACGGCACTTTCGATGACAAGCCCGCTGCTGAGGGCGTCTTTTATTACATCCTCCAAACGCCGCACTACCAGAAAAAAGGGACAGTGACGCTGATCCGGTGAACGTAAGGACATTGTGCCGCGTGAGGGGCCCGGAGGGTGCCGAGGCGCAAGCCGAGGCGGCCCGCCCTTCGACAAGCTCAGGGACCGCCGCCCGTGGGAAACGCCCGCTGGCTGAGCAAAGTCGAAGCCACGCGGGTGGCGTAGGGTGTGGTGTGGGATGGGATGATGGGCGGGCCGAGGCGAACAGCCGAGCCCGCAGGGGCCCGACCCGAAGGCGCCCGGGCGCCGAAGGGACACGCCCAAAAAGAAAAAACCTTACGCGCCCGCCCGTGGCCGATGAAACGGGCTGCGGCGCATGTTGGTCAGGATTACACCCATGATGATAAGGATGCCGAGGAAGACTTTGAGGAGGGTGAGGGTGTCTCGGCCCAGGAAGACGGCGGAGAGGGTGGCAATCAGCGGCTGCATATAGACGTAAACGCCGACCACGTAAGGCGGGACGATATTCAGGGCCCAGGCATTCAGGAGGTAGGCGAGGAAGGTGGTGCCCAGGGTGATGACAGCCAGCGAGGTCCAGACCATCGGCGTGAAGGTGTCGGGGCGGGCCTGCATCAATTGGGGGCCGCCCAGCGGCAGCATGACCGCCAGCCCTACTGAGAAGACCCAGAAGATGACCAGCGGCGTGGGATACTTGCGCATCATGGGCGTGATGAGGATGAGATAGGTGCCGTAAGAGACGGCGTTGATGAGGATCATCAAGTCGCCGAGCCAATGGCCTTCGCCGGGGAGGCCGCGTCCGGCCAGAATGAGGCCCACCACGCCGACGCCCGCCATCAACACGCCTACCACTTGCCAAGGACGGATTTTTGAATGCAGCCAGACGGCGGAGAGTATCAGGATGATCACGGGCGTGGTGGTCATGATGAGGGATGCGTGGATGGCGGAGGTGCGGCTGAGCCCTTCCATGAAGAAGGTCATGTTGATGACGGTGCCCGTGAGGCCGGCGGCGATAAACCGGGGGATGTCGGCCCGCTCGGGCAGCCACCGGCGGTAAAAGGCGGCGTTGATGAGGGCGAAGAGCGTCCAGGCGGTGAGCAGCCGGAGGGCGACCAGCGCCCGGGGGGCGAGGTAACCGTCCAGCACGATCTGGGCAAAGACGTAGCTGATGCCATAGATGAAAGCAACCAGAAAAAGTGCCCCATGGGCAAGCGCCATCCGGCGGCGGCTGTGCGACAAAACCTGTTTCGGTGAAAGGCGGCGGCTATGTGACCAGCACCTCGTTCACTTCCACATAGGGCAGGTTAAACGCTTCGGCCACGGCTTTATAGACCACCTTTCCATCGACGATGTTAAGGCCTTTTTTCAGGGCGGGGTCTTCCAGACACGCCTTTTTCCATCCCTTTTCGGCGAGTTTAAGCACGTATGGCAGGGTGGCGTTGGTCAGTGCCACGGTGGAGGTTACCGGCACGGCGCCGGGCATGTTGGCCACGCAATAGTGGACGACGCCGTCCACTTCATAGATGGGGTCGGCATGGGTGGTGGGCTTGCACGTTTCGATACACCCGCCCTGATCGACCGCCACATCTACCAACACCGTTCCCTTCTGCATGGTTTTGAGCATGTTTCGGGTGATGAGATGGGGGGCTTTGGCGCCCGGGATGAGGACGGCGCCGATGATCAGGTCGCTGTCGGTGATTTCTTCGGCGATGTTAAAGCGATTGGACATGATCATGCGGACGTTCTTGGGCAGGATGTCGGCCAGATAGCGGAGCCGCTGGAGGTTGACGTCCATGACGGTGACGTCGGCGCCCAATCCGGCGGCCATTTTGGCGGCCTGGGTTCCGACCACGCCGCCGCCGATGATGAGGACTTTGGCGGGTTTGACGCCGGGGACGCCGCCCAGCAGGATGCCGCGTCCGCCCATGGGGCGTTCCAGATACTTCGCACCTTCCTGCACGGCCATCCGCCCGGCCACTTCCGACATGGGCACCAGCAGCGGCAACGAGCCGTCGGCATCCTCCACGGTTTCATAAGCGATGCAGACCGCGCCGCTGCGGATCATCGCATCGGTGAGGCGGCGGCTGCTGGCAAAGTGGAAGTAGGTAAAGACCACATGGTCCGACCGGATGAGCTCATATTCGGGTTCGATGGGTTCTTTGACCTTGACGATCATTTCGGCGGCGGCGTAAACGTCTTCCATGGTGGGGAGGATTTCCGCACCGGCCGCCCGATAGTCGTCATCGGAAAAGTTGCTTCCAAGGCCGGCCCCGGCCTGCACCAGCACCGTATGGCCGGCTTCGACCAGTTCCATCACACCGGAAGGGATCATCCCCACCCGGTTCTCATTGGGCTTAATTTCTTTGGGAACACCGATTTTCATGGTTCATCATTTTGAATGGTTTCGACCAGGCGGCCGTTTTCGTATATCTCCCGCTTGACCACCTCTCCTGTCTCGGAATAGTATTTCCATTCTCCTTCGGGCTTTCCCTCCCGATATTTTCCGGCCACCATCAGTTTACCCGAGCGGTAATATTTGAAATAGCTTCCGTGTCGGATGCGCTGGATTTGCATCTTATCGGGGCGGTCGGGATGAAAGGTCATCTGTTCCTTATAGGCCCAGACTTCTTTGAGGATGGTGTGCGCGCTGTCGTAATAGGTTTTCCCCGCATTTTCGGTGATATGCTGGGCCCGCAGCGGCACCATCAGAGCGGCTGCGGCGAAGCCCAGCAAATAATGAGAAGCTTTCCTCATTCTCCCTATCAGAAGTCCGGGACGTTGACGTTCTTGCGGATGCGTTCGACGTATTCCCAGTTGCTTTCGATGGTGAGGATGAAGGTGGGACGGTCCTTAAATTCGGAGAGGGTGAAGTTGACGCCGTCGATACGCCATTCGTAGAGGCGGACGTGGCCGAGGTCTCGCTGGTCGGTGGGCGGGCCGAATTTATATTTCAGGATAAAGAGCATGTCTTCGAGGAACTTCTTATTAGCCTCCATATAGACCTTGGTGAAGCGGTTTTTGTTATTGAAGACATAGTAGAGTTTGTCCAGCTCGACGGCGCCGATGGTCAGGTCGTCTCCGGAAAGGCGATAGGCCCGTGGGATGGGTGCGTCTTCCGCTTTAATGAACTGGGCTTTTTCTCCGTTCACGATCACTGAGTCGATGTGGGTGCCCCACAGAATGCCCCGAAATCCGGGCACGATGGCTTCCCGCTGCTGGCCGGGTTGGGCCCACACCGCAGAACCAAGCAACACTCCGATAAACGCTGCGAGAGTCAAACGAATAGGATGCATGGGTTTTCACTCTTTTTAGGTGGGCCAAACCTACAAAATCCCATGCAGGGGATGAAAAACTCTATCCTTTGAAATCCGTGCGGTTTACAGGGCCGCTTCGGGCACGCTGACCCGCACCAGACGGTATTGATCGCCGCGGCGGGTATAAGCCGGTGCGAGGAACGTTTCGTATCCAACCTGACGCCCTTTTCGCCATACCACGTCCAGCGGCTGTTTTTTCTGAGAAAACAAAATGCGGCGGCGCGTGTTTCCCAGCGGATCCACTATCCACATTTCGCTGTTCCAGAATCGTTGATGCATATTGTTATAAAAGAGAATCAACCGCGTTTGCTGGACCATCCGCCCCACCGATGAGTAGAGCGCATTATCGTCCTGACTGACCTGATGCTTGCGCAAGACTTGAAACCACCTAATGTCATGATTCGTATCGACCAGAAAGGCCACCACCTCATCCGAGAAATAGAAGATGCGGCGGGTGGTTTGGACCTGTCCAAAGGCCGTTGTCTGCTGGAAGACCTCGGCGCGCTTATAGTTGATCTCCGTCAGATAGAGGCGGCGGTTCCCTTCCATAGGATAGACGGCCAACAACGACAGGTTTTCCAGATAGGGTGCCTGTGCGTCCATGCCCCGGATGGCCTTAACCATGTCCATGGGCCATCGGCGGGAGCCCATTCTCGGCAGTCCGTCGGTCGAATGTTGAAACCAGCCGTAGCCCCGCATGCGGTCGGGGAACAGCGTCGAGGCCGTCAGATAGCCCACCGCCGGCATGAGCGAGTCGTGAAAGGGCCATATCATGCGGGGTTGGCGGGCATGGATCGAGTCGCGGCCCAACGCCCAAAACCGAACTGCTTCGGTGGGACGGGCGTGGGCATAATACCATATGTCCGACTTAATAAGGCGGTCTTTTCGGAATGCCATGGCAGCCTGTGTGGCCGTTGCCGACATCGGGAGGATGGTGCCGCCCGAGATTTGATCTCCCTGTTGATGCCATAGGATCCGACGGTCGGCATTGGAAAAGACCCATAATTCCACCGCCTCACGTCGGCGGGGCGACCGGGGAAACCACACACCAACGGCATCCTGACCGGGCATCCCCGGCGGCGCCACCGTAAAATGGCGTTGCCACAACAGGGCGGGCTCTTTGCGGCGCAAAAGGGTGTCGGCGGCAAGAAGGCGCCCGTCCAGAGCATAGGTTGCTACGACAAGAAGGACACGTCCCTCGTGATAATCCTCACCCCAGACGTTGAGGGTCGAATCCGTGGGCCGGAAAGCCAGCGGCCGCGCCGGCACAGCCGCCTCAAAGGTTCGACGACGGCGCAAGGAAGCCGCATCGAAAAGGTCGATTTCAAAAAAAGTCCGGTTTCGGTTGGTGCGAACTGCATAATAGTAGGCCCCCACCCGCCCCACCTCATCGAAATCATAGGCCCGATAGCTCAGCGGCACCTCCTCGGAAAAGCGCACCTGCGGCGCCGTGCCCTGCGCCGAGAGGCTTGCGCCGAGCAAGAAGGCGCTCCACCCGCCCATCAGCCAACGGACAAGCGACTTACTGCGCTTCTTCATGCGCCTTATAGGCTTTGACGGCCGCGAAGATGGCCTCGGCCACCTTTTGCTGCCCCTTTGCCGAGCTCAGAAAGGCCCGGTCCCGGGGATTGGTCAGAAAGCCGATTTCCGTGAGCACACTGGGCATTTGCGTGCGCCACAACACCAGAAAGCCGGCTTGCCGAACCCCCCGGCTCCGGCGTTGCGTCTTGTGTTTCATCTGTTGCTCAATCAACGATGCCAGCTGGATGCTCTGGGTCAGAAATTCGTGTTGATAAAGGGAAAAGATAATATAGGCCTCTTCAGAATTAGGGTCGAAACCTTCGTACTTTTCCTGATAATCCTCTTCGAAGGTAATCGACCGGTTTTCCCGTTTGGCCACTTCGAGGCTGGCCTGACTTTTATGCATTCCCAGTACGTAGGTTTCGGTCCCCGTTACGCTTGGTTTGGACGGTAGGCTGTTGCAATGGATGGAGATAAACAGATTGCCCTGATTGCGGTTGGCGATGGCCGAACGCTCTTCGAGGGGGATGAATTTATCGGTGCTTCGGGTGAAGATGACCTTCACTTCCGGCATCCGCTGCTTAATAATTTTGCCCAATTTGAGGGCGACCGCCAGCGTAATGTTCTTTTCTTTGACCTTTCGAGACACCGCCCCGGGGTCTTTTCCGCCGTGCCCGGCGTCAATGATGATGGTCCGGACCCGCACTTCCGGGCGGTTCAGCGGCGATGAAACCAGCACGAGCGCCGTCCCGAAAAGCACAGCCAACACAACCGAACGCATGGAAATCGTTTCTATAACTAACGGGCAAAGCTATCAATTATCGTGGTGTTGAAACAAGTCGGGTTGATTCTGGTGTGGGGCTGGATGGCTGTGGCGGGGCAAACCCACGATTCGGATTCCGCCGCTCATCAATTTCCCATCAGTCCCGAAGCCATTGAAGACACCATCACCGTGGAGGCCGCCGACTCGCTGGTGATTGACCTTCGCCGACACTCGGCCGACTTTTACCGGGATGTGAAAGCCGCCTACCAACGCATCGGCGTAGAAGGATACCGGATGGCGTTCGACTGGGACGGGCAATGGCTCAGCGTGTTGCCGGCCGACAGCGGGAGCCCCCAGCAAGTGACTTTTCACGACGGCACCACGCCCTACCACGCCCGCCGGATGTATTACCATTTTCCCACTCAAAAAGCCTATCTGGAAGACCTGCAATTTAAAGAAGGAGAAGGCTTTATTCACAGCCGGCGCGTCAAAAAAGACACCGCCGACCAGATTTACGGCGCCCGGGCCTTATACACCACCTGCGACGCCGACACGCCGCACTACGCCATCGCCGCCCAGACGATTAAGGTTATCCCGCAAAAGCTCATCATCTCGGGGCCGGCCATGCTTACTATCATGGGCGTTCCCACCCCGCTGATGATTCCTTTCGGCTTTTTTCCCATCCCGAAGCGGCAAGCCTCCGGTATCATCCTGCCGGCTTACGGGGAAAGCACCAATCGGGGCTTTTTCCTGCGCGACGGGGGCTTCTTCTGGGCCGTCAACGACTATATGGACCTGGCCCTCACGGGAGACATTTATTCTTTCGGCAGCTGGGCCGCCCGCCTTCGCAGCCGCTATAAGCTCCGCTATCACTTCTCAGGGGAAGCGTCCATTGCCTTTGCCCACAACATCTTCGGCGACCCCGAGCTGCCCAACCGCACCATCTCGGAAGACTTTTATTTCCGATGGCAACATCAAAAGGAACGGGCCGCCAATCCGAACTTCGACTTTTCGGCCAACGTCAACATTTCCAGCGGCAATTATCTGCGGCTGAACGCATATGATCCCGATCAGATCGTCACCAACGCCCTCCAATCGAGCATTTCGTTCCGGCAGCATCTTTTTCAAAAGAAGCACACCCTGACGGTGGCCTTGAATCATTCCCAGAACACCGCCACCGGTCGGGTCGCCCTCACCCTTCCCGACGTCAATTATTCCATCCGTCGCATGTATCCTTTCAAGCGGTGGCGCCGGGCGCCCCAATGGTTGCAACGGATGGGCACACATTATCAATGGCAGTTTCGTAATGTGTGGGAGACTTCCGACTCGACCATCTTTCAGGGCCGCTGGCAAGAAGAAGCCGCCTACGGCGCCGTTCACCGCATTCCGCTTTCGACGTCGGTGAAAGTGTTCAAATACCTCAGCGTATCGCCCGCGTTGAATTACCGCGGCTATTTTCATTTCTATGAGCTGGAAAAAACACTCGACACGAGCGGCGAGGTGACGACGCAGCGCCTGACGGGACGATTCCGTTACCTGCACGACTTTGACTATTCCATCGGGCTGACCACCCGACTGTATGGCTTTCTGATGCCGCCCCTGTGGAAGGTGATGGCCGTTCGCCACACCATGCAGCCGTCGGTGTCGCTGTCGTCGGCGCCCGATTTTTCCGCCGATCCGTGGCACTACTACCGCTATTACCTTAACAGTGCCGGCGACTCGGTGGCCTATTTTCCGTATGAGCCGCTCTTTGGGACGCCGCCGGCCCATGGTTCG
>JALVCQ010000153.1 GCA_027009805.1 Bacteroidota bacterium | reverse complement strand
AGCGAATCCGCCAGATGGCCCAAACCCGGGCCTATGCTTACGCCGGCATCGACCAACTGGGCCACGTTCGGGAAGAAGATGCCTTGCCGCCGCACATTGCCGCCATTGCCGCGCATCCGCTGGTGGACGTTCCCGCCATCCGAAGCCGCCGATTTCGCGTGGTGGTGGATGCCGTCAACTCGGTGGGCACAGCGGCTTTTCTGGCCCTGTTGCGGCAATTGGGCGTTCGAGACGTGGAAATTATCAACGCCGACCCGCTGGGCGTATTTGCCCACAATCCCGAACCCCTTCCCGCCCATCTTGCCGGATTGGCCCAGCGCGTCCGGGACGCCAGAGCCGACCTCGGCATCGCCGTCGATCCCGATGCCGACCGGCTGGTGCTGGTCGATGAACAGGGACAATTTCCCGGCGAGGAATACACCCTCGTCATGGTGGCCGACTACGTCCTGCAACGCGAACCCGGCCCCACCGTCTCCAATACGGCCTCGACCAGCGCCCTGCGCGTCATCACCGAACGGTATGGACAGCAGCATTACGAGTCGCCGGTGGGCGAGTGGCACGTCGTCCAGAAGATGAAAGCCGTCAAAGCCACCATCGGCGGCGAAGGAAACGGCGGCATCATCGACCCCCGACTGCATTACGGACGGGATGCCCTCATCGGAACGGCCCTCATCCTCTCCTACATGGCCCGCAGCAACCGCCCGCTTTCCGCCATCCGTGCCGCCATGCCCGATTTCTCAATGACCAAACAAAAAATCCCCCTCCAAACGCCCGACCAGGCCGAACAACTCATCGCCCACCTCCAGAAAACGCTGGGCAACGACTATCCCACGTCCGACCTCGACGGCCTCAAAGTCTATTTCCCGCACGGATGGGTCTTGCTCCGAAAAAGCAATACCGAACCCATCATCCGCATCATTGCCGAAGCCGACACCGAAGAACGGCTCAGCCAATACGTCAGCCACATTCAGCACACCATTGAAGACCTTGCATAAAACATGAAAGCCTATCTGGACAATGCGGCCACCACGCCCCTCCATCCGAAGGTCAAGGCGGCCATGTGGGAAGTCATCGACGAATTTGGCAACCCTTCTTCCATTCACGCATGGGGCCGGCGGACGAGAATACTCATTGAAAAAGCCCGCACAGCGATAGCGGAAATGCTGGGCGTCAGCCCCGGTGAGATCTTCTTTACCTCCGGCGGCACCGAAGCCATCAACACCGCCGTTTACGGTGCCGTCATCGACCGAGGCGTCCGCACCATCATCACCTCGCCCATCGAACACAAAGCCGTCTTAAAGTCGGCGGCCCGTGCCCAAGCCCTCCGCCCCGACGTGCACATTCATTATATTCAACACCATCCCGACGGCGCCTTCGACCTCGACCACCTCCACGACCTGTTAAAAAAAGCGCCCCGTGGCAAAACCCTGGTGGCCCTCATGCACGCCAACAACGAGGTGGGCATCCTCAATGATGCCGCCGCTGTAAGCGCGCTGGCCCAACAATATGAGGCCCTTTTCCTCTGCGACACCGTCCAGACCCTCTGCCACACCCCTTTTCAGCTTCCAGAACTGGGCGCCCATTACGCCGCCTGCTCGGCCCATAAATTTCACGGGCCCAAAGGCGTCGGATTTTTTTACATGAATAAAGAAGCGAAAATCAACCCCCTCATCCACGGAGGCGCACAAGAACGCGGCATGCGGGCCGGCACCGAAAACGTCCCCGGCATCGTCGGACTCCACAAAGCATTCGAAATCGGAATGGAAGCCTTACGCACCCGCCCCGACCACCTGCTCCGGCTGCGCAACCACATGCGCGACCGGATCCGAGCGCTGTTTCCGGAAGCCACCATCTGGGAATCCGACAACGGCGCGGTGCTGCCCACTGTCCTGGCCGTCTCGTTCCCCCTGAACGAAAAAACCGAAATGATGCAGATGCGCCTCGACATGGAAGGGGTGGCCGTCTCGGCCGGCAGCGCCTGCACCTCCGGTGCCGCCCAGCGATCCCACGTGCTCGATGCCCTCAACGCCCCCAAAGACATTGTCCCCCTTCGCTTTTCTTTCGGCGATCTGACCACCTTCGATGAAGTGAACTATGCGGTGGAAGCCCTCCAGAAAATTCTGGCTTAGCCTGATAGCAGCCCTGGCGATCGGCCGGACCGCCGCCCAGGACTCGCTGCCAACCAGCCGCTACCACCAGCAGCCCTTTTTCTTCTTTTCCATCGGACCCGCCTACTACCGTACCGCCGGACACATCCGAAAGTTCGCCGACGGCCTGACCGCTTTCGCCCTCCGCTTCCACTACCGAACCCCCGGCGCATGGACCATCGGCGCCCGCTTCTCCATCGGCATGACCGAACGCATCCGCCACAACCCCTTCCTCACCATCGCCACCGACGACACCTTCCTCTACAACGCCCTCGGCCTCAAAGAGCCGATGAACATCCGCTTCCAGCACTACGCGGCCGCCCTCGAACTATCCCGTTTTTTCCCAATCCGACGAACGCTGCGCGGCACCTGGTATTGGCGACCCCGACTGGCGGGGGGATACGCCCTTTATCACTACTGGTTTGAGCATCCCGGATTGGTGCCTCTGCTCCAGAAGCCTTTCCGGCGCGGGTTCGACTATATGCACGGCGGCGCCGACGTCTATCAAAGCATCGGCATCGGATGGCTCAGCGAAGACAACCGCCTGCACATCGAACTCTCGATGGAAGCCCACCAGATGTATTCGGTCTTTTTGCGTAAAAAAGCCTACGACCAACCCGCCCCCTTCCCACACACCGAATGGGATTTCTTATGGGGCCCCTCGCTGGTGATGCTGGTGCTCATCTCGCCGCCATGATCCGCCACCTCTATTCGGCCGCCTGGTATCTGGCGGAAAAACTGCTCCCCCGCTGCCGCCCGTTGCTCTCGGACAAAGGGCGCCGATGGGTCGAGGGCATACAGCGCTCCAGCGCCCTGTTGCAACAATGCCCTTCCCACGCCCACGTCTGGATACACTGCGCCTCCCTCGGCGAATACGAACAGGCAGCACCCCTGATCGATGCCCTGCAAGCACGCCTTCCCCAACGGCGCATCCTGCTCACCTTCTTTTCGCCTTCCGGCTATGAAAAACTCAAATCCCGCCGGGACATCACCGTCCATTACCTCCCACCCGACACCCCCTCGAACATGCGCCGATGGATAGCGCATTGGCGCCCCCGATACGCCTTTTTTGTCAGGTATGAGTTTTGGCAAAACGCACTGTTCAGCCTTGCCGCAGCCAACGTGCCCACCTATCTGATTGCAGGTTTTTTCAGGCCGTCCCAGCCCTATTTCCGATGGGCCGCCCCCTTCTATCGGCCCATCTTTCGGGCCTTTTCCGGCTTTTTCGTGCAGGACGAAACCTCGGCGCACACCCTCCGCCAATTCGGTATCTCCCGCGTGTGGACGGTGGGCGATCCCCGCATCGACCGCATGGCCGGCTTTGCCCCCGACGAAGCCGTCGTGGCCCGCATCCGCTCCTTCCTGCCGCCCGAGCGACCCGTCCTGATTGGCGGCTCCACCTACCCTCCCGAAGAAGCCATCCTCCAGAAAGTCCACGCCCGATTTCCCGAGGTGACTCTCATCATCGCTCCCCACGAAGTCAGCCCCCGACGCATCCACGCCATCCAGCAACGCTTCCCCGACGCCCGCCGATGGTCGGAAAACACGCCCGCCCCCACCTCCGTGCTCATCCTCGATCAGGTGGGCTTGCTCAAAAGTGCCTACTACGCCGCCGACATCGCCTTCATCGGCGGCGGCTTCCACGCCCGCATTCACAACGTCCTCGAACCCGCCGCCGCCGGCCTGCCCATCTTCTTCGGCCCCCGCCATCACGACTTCCCCGAAGCCCAGGCCCTCATCCACCAGGGCGCCGCCTTCGCCATCCACAACGCCCACGACATGATCCGACAAATACAGCCCCTGCTCGACGCCGCCCACCGCACCCGCATCGGCCAAAAAGCCCGCACATGGATCGACGCCCACCGCGGCGCCACCCGCCGAATCATCCAACAACTCGAAAAAGAAGGCCTTTTTGACCATCTTTGACCCCACCGATCACCACCACCATGCCATATCTCGACGAAGCCCTGAACCGCATCCATCCCGGATGGAAAGACTTTTTCCAGCAGGAAACCACCCAGCCCTATTTTCAGGCGATCGACGCCTTCCTGACCAAGGAAGCCGCCGCCGGCAAAGAAATCTACCCGCCCCGCCCGCTCATCTTCAACGCCTATCACTTCGTCGCCCCCGCCGACGTCAAAGTAGTCATCCTCGGCCAGGACCCTTATCACGGCCCCGGCCAGGCCCACGGCCTCTGCTTCTCGGTGCCCGACGGCGTTCCCCCGCCCCCCAGCCTCGTCAACATCTTCAAAGAGCTGCACCACGACCTCCGCATCCCGCCCGCCGCTTCCGGCAACCTCACTCCATGGGCCCGCCAGGGCGTCTTCCTCCTCAACGCCATCCTCACCGTCGAACGCAGCCGCCCCCGCAGCCACGAAAAAATCGGATGGCTCGACTTCACCGACCGCACCATCCGCCACCTCTCCGACCGCTTCCTCGGCATCGTCTTCCTCCTGTGGGGCAAAAACGCCCAGGACAAAGCCCGCCTCATCGACGCCAACCGCCATTTCATCCTCACCGCCGCCCACCCCTCGCCCTATTCCGCCCGCGGCTTCTTCGGCTGCCGACATTTTTCCAAAACCAACGAAATCCTCCGAGCCCTCGGCAAAAAGCCCATCGATTGGGTGCTGACGTAATTTTTCCTTTGGGCGCATCCCTTCGCCGCCTGCATGGGCGATGCACGCATCGCCCCTACAAAACCTATCCCGCAGGCGGCTTCGGGTCGGGCCCCTGCGGGCTCGGCTGCTCGCCTCGGCCCGCCGCCGCCTCATATAGGGGCACGGCATGCCGTGCCCCTACGCAACCCATCACGCAGGCGGCGTCGGTCCGCCTCGCCGACACGGCTCGGCGCCCTCCGGGCCCCTTGCGCGTCCCCCGCCACCTCTGTTCCGCTCCTTGTATTATACTTTTGTTCATGTTATGAAAGGCCCATCCCCGCGCATCGCCGTGTTTCCCGGCTCCTTCGACCCTTTCACGCTTGGACACGAACACATCGCCCGCCAGGCCCTCCCCCTCTTCGACCACCTCATCATCGCCATCGGCGTCAACACCACCAAATCCCGATTTCTCTTCACCCCGCAACAACGAAAAGAAATGATCGCCGAAGTGTTCACCGACACCCCGCAGGTCAGCGTCAAAACCTTTCAGGGCCTCACCGTCGAGTTCTGCCGACAACACCACGCCCGTTTCATTATCCGCGGCGTGCGCAACGCCCTCGACTGGGACTACGAACAGGAAATCGCCCTCGCCAACCGCCAACTTGCCCCCGACATCCGGACAATCTTCCTGGCACCCGACGCCGAAGTAGGACACATCCGCTCCACCATCGTCCGAGAAATCGCCGCCGCCGGCGGGAATATCACCCCTTTCGTCCCCCATCCTGTCGCATTACAACTGAAAAACATGACGAAAAAAACAAAAAACACCGGAAAGTAGCCGTTTTTAAGATACAACGCTTACCTTTGAACCAGAAAAAGAAGACAACTATGAAACAGTTGAGTTTGTATGTCGTGGGAAGCATCCTTGCTTCGGGGCTGTGGGCCCAGTTGTGGTATAACAACGGCGTCGGCGTCACCCTCACAGGCGGCGTCGATGTCATGATCGAGGGAAGTGTGGAAAACACCAGCACCGCTTCATATACCACCAACCACACGGCGGACATTATCCACGTGCAAGGTGACTGGACCAACAATGATGCCGCCAATGACGCCACCGGGCCGGGGAAAATCGTCTTCGAAGGAAGCACGCCCCAAACCATGACCAACAACGCAGCGGGAAATGATTATCCCAACGTGGAGGTCAATAACGGCGGCAACGGCCTCACCGTTGCCGGCGGCGACGCCATCCTGAGCGGGGACCTCATCCTCACCGACGGAAAAGTCACCATCGGCAACTTCAACGTAGAAGCCCAAGATGTCACCGGCTATTCCGAAGCAGCCGGCGATTGGGTGGTGACCAACGGCACAGGCATGCTGATCATGCCCCTTTCCACCACCAATCAGGTATATCCCATCGGAGAAAACGCCACCACCTACAACCCCGCCGAAATCCAGGCATCAGCGGCCACCACCGACAAATTGGGGATGCGGGTTTTCGGAGACATCCTGAACAACGGCACCGCCGGAACCTCCTACCCCACCGATGTAGTCAATAAAACATGGCCTATTCAAATATGGGGCACCCGAGTGGGATATACACTCACCGAAAAAGTCCACTGGCGCACCAGTGAAGAAAAAACCGGATTTGATCGGACCCAAAGCGCCATCGGCGTTCATCTCGGCGGCGTCGATAACTGGAGTAAGTATAGTTGTGACGCTGCGGCGGCCTCAGCCGGTGTGGGCGGCTCCACACTCAACTGGATGCAAGACCGCCCGAGCATCAGCCCTTCGCTCTTCGCCAGTGAATACGCTACGGCCGTCGGAGAATGTGGCCACCCCGTCCCCGTCGAATGGCTCGCATTTGACGCCAAACGCATCGACCGGGAAAACGTCCACCTGACATGGGCCACCGCCAGCGAAAAAGACAACAAAGGCTTTGAGGTACAGCGACGCCTCGAAGGAGAAAACGAATTTATCACCGTCGGATTCGTCCGCGGAAAAGGCAACTCCGTCAACATCACCGAATACGCCTTTATTGACGACAATGACTTCGCCGGCCTCTCTTACTATCGCATCAAGCAAATTGACTTCAGCGGACGATTCGAGTTCAGCGACATCCGCGTGGTGGAAGGCTGGAAATCCGACCAACAAGCCGGCCTCGTGAAAGGGATCTACAATCGCCCGAACGAAACGCTCATCGAAGTCAACGCCGATAAGGTGCATATGCGTTTGCTCACCGTCGATGCCAAACTCCTTGAAAAAGGCACCTATTCCGGCACCATCAAAATCGACCGGACCCACCTGGCCAAGGGCGTTTACCTGCTCCACCTCTACACCGACGACGGCAAAACGTGGATTGACCGGCTGGTCATCGAATAGCCGTCTATATATCCGAAACGGATTTTTAAAGACGGCATCCATGCTCCGGCGTGGATGCCGTCTTTGTAGTTTTGCCTTCCCTAAAAATGACAAGAACCATGCTCTGGACAAAACAGATCAGCATCATCGTGCTTTCGCTTATGCTGGCCACGCAAGGGTGTAACAATGCCTCACAATCATCCGCCAACACCAACGCTGCCACATCCCCATCTACTACTACGCCAAAGGCATCTCCATCCTCGCAGCAAGCCGGAGACATCATCAGCATCAACGCCAAGGAATTTCATCAGCTTATCGAAGAACAAGCCGAAGAAATTCCGGTGATTGACGTGCGCACCCCCGAAGAATATCAGCAAGGGCATCTTCCCCACGCCGTCAACATCAACATCTATGACGAGCGCTTCAAGGAAAAAGTGCTCAAAACCGTGGGCGAACGGCCGGCAGTGATGGTATATTGCCGCTCGGGCCGGCGAAGCCTGAAAGCCGCGGAGGTCCTGAAAGAAATGGGATACCAAAAGATTTACAACCTTCGCGGGGGCATCCTGGAATGGACGGAAAGTGGCCTCCCCGTCCTCGAATAAAGGACAGGGCGCCGCCTTTGACCCAACCAATCCTTACCACGCCCGCACCTACCATCCCGATGAAGCAGCAGCGCAACGGGTGGAATACCTGCCCGTTTACCCGAAAACCATCCTCAACAAGGCATGCAGCCCGGCGCTGGGGTTCGACTATTCCCTCAATCCTTATCAGGGTTGTGAACACGGATGCATCTATTGCTATGCCCGTCCTTCACACAACTACTGGGACGAAGGTGCGGGCCCGGCATTTGAGCGACGCATCTTCTACAAGCCCCAGGCTCCGGAGCTGTTAGCCGCGGCCTTTCGGGCACCGTCTTTCCGGCCGGGCAAAATAGTGATGTCGGGCAATACCGACTGCTATCAGCCCATCGAACGAAAACTACGCATCACCCGCGCTTTGCTCGAAGTATTCCTTGCGTTCCGTCACCCCGTCAGTATCCTGTCCAAAAACGCTCTCGTGCTACGGGACCTGGACATTCTCTCCCGCCTTAACGAGCACCGGTTGGTGAGTGTGACCTTCTCTGTCACCACCGCTGATGAAAAATTGCGACGGGTGATGGAACCCCGCACTGCATCTTACCAAAAGAAATTAAAGGCCATTCAACAACTGGCCGGGGAAAAGATTCCGGTCGGCATCTTGATAGGGCCCATTATCCCCGGATTGAATGACCACACTGTGGGAACAGTCATCCAAGACGCCGTGGACGCCGGCACCCAATGGATAGGCTACACGCTGCTGCGCCTGACCGGGCCGCTCTTTCCGATTTTTTCAACGTGGTTAGACCAGCATTTCCCCGACCGCAAGCAAAAGGTCCTGCGCCTCCTGGAATGGGCCAGGGAAGGACGGCTCGATGGACGGGGCACCCAAGACTACATCCACGGAAAAGGCGAGCTGGCCGCCCATATCCACCGCATCGTCAACACATGGGTCCGTAAAGCGGGACTCTACACCAGCCCACCTCCGCTGAATTACGCCGCTTTCAACCGCGGCCGGCCCTCCCTCTTTTCCACCTAACAGCCGGGGGCTACCGCAACAGCGTCACCATGCCGCTCACGCTATATTCCTTGCCACCCTCGTCGGTCACTTTGACGATCCACGTATAGACCCCCTCTTTGGCCGGCTTGCCGTTGATCGTGCCGTCCCATCCATGCCCGGCATAGTCCCGAGACTCGTATATCAGCTTGCCCCAGCGGTCGAACATCTGGATGTGGAAACTCGAAAAACCACTCGCCACCACACGGAACACATTATTCGCCTCAGGACCCTGATCGTCGGGCGTAAACACGTTCGGCGCATATACCATAATCCCCGGCCCCACCACAATGGGCCGCACCAGCGAGTCCACGCAGCCCTTGTCGTTCCACACCCACAACGTCACCCCATAATGGCCCGTGTCACGATACACATGCTCCGCATCCCAACCTGAATCCCAACCACCGTTCGGGGCGATCGGATCATCGAAATACCACAGCGAGCGACCCGAAGATGAACTCACCCCCTTCGACTCGTTCAAAAAACGAACCCGAGGCGCCACCACCGTCGTCACACGAGGAACCGCCGAAAAACGAGCCTCAGGAACCGGATACACTTCGATGTATTCTCCTCGGGTCAGCGTGTCCGCA
>JALVCQ010000152.1 GCA_027009805.1 Bacteroidota bacterium | reverse complement strand
TCAGACGGCGCTGACGACTTCTTGCCCGTCTTTCCATACCGCCGCCGGCCGGGCTTCCGGGACGTTCAGCATGGCTTCGCGGGGGCGGTCGTAAATCACTATGTCGGCTTTGAAGCCGGGGAGGAGTGCTCCCCGGTCGTGCAGGCCGAGGCTTCGGGCCGCCCGGGCGGTCATGGCCGTCACGGCCGCTGCCGCGTCGGGCAGGCGACAGGCCGGTTCGGCGGTGGGGTCAATGGCGGCGGACAGGTGTCGTAGCGGGTCCGGCGGCACGATGGGAAAGTCGCTTCCGATGGTCAGCAGGTCGGGGGCGGCGGCGTAGAGGCACCCGTAGGCGTAGGCCTGAATGTGCGCGGGGACGGCCGCGTCCCGAAGAAGCGGCGCATCGGTGAGGCGGTGATAAGGTTGCACCGAGGGAATAATCCGGTGCTCCGCCAGCCGCTGGATGTCGGCGGTCTTGATAAACTGGATGTGTTCGATGCGTCGAACTCGGCTGCCGGTCGGGCCCAGGAGGTCCACAGCGGCCGTGACGGCCTGGTCGCCGATGGCATGCATCCAGATGTCCCATCCCGCCCGGGCGGCTTTTTGAACCCATTGCCGGTAAAAGTCCATGGGGAAGGGCGGCCCGTCGGCCGAAGGAAGACCGGCGGCGGTAAAGCTGTTCCACAGGCCGCCCGAGGTCAGGGCGCCGTCCATAAAGAGTTTGAGGGCGTGAAGTTTGAGGTGGGGAGTGTTCAGCGGCGGCGGCAGGGTTTCATCGGTTGTCAGGGGCGTATAGGCGGCTACGAGGTCAATGCCGAGGGGGGGGGCGGCGCACTGCTGCAGCAGCGACAGTTGCCGGCGGCGGAGAGCGGCCTCGGTGACCGTGGTGATACCGTAAGAGAGGCACCGGCGGGCGGCTGCTTGCAGGTCGGATAGGGTCAGTTCGTTGACTTGTTGGAGCCGTTCCATGAGGGATTCCATGTCCCGATCTCGGAAGATGAGGACGTCGGGAAGGTCGCGCCCGGGAAAGGAGGCCCTGGCGGCGGCCCGGTTCAGCCACAGGGCATGCGCGTCGAAGGTCTCGATGGCCACGGGCTGATGCGGAAACATCGTATCCAGCATTTGCTGGAGCCCATGCGGGTCGGCGAGAAATGATGCAGGGAGCCCTACGGCGTGAATCCATGGCTTGCGGTGGGTCTGACGCAGGGCCGCGGTTACTGCTTCCGGATTCGACGCATGGGAAAGGTCCACTTGATGGATGCGGGCCGCCAGCGCGAAAAAATGGGCGTGCGGATCAATCCATCCTGGATAGGCGAACCGATCGGAATAGTCGAAAACTTCTACTTGCGATTCGGTGCGGCAAAGATGTTTCCACTGCCCAACGGCGGCGATGTGTGCGCCCTCAATCAAGAGGGTGTCGGCGGGTGGTGTGCCGGGGGGCGTAAAAACCTGCTGGAAGCGAAGGAGCCGGCGGCGCCGGGACTCATGCATATTCAATGTGGAAGTCGGTAAATCCTTTGCCGGGGCCCTCTTTCACGTCCACGCTTTCCACCCGGGCGGCCGGCGGCCCCTGGTGGGCCCACTGGATAAATTCTTCGACGGCCTTTTCGTCACCTTCCACTTCGATACGGACCGACCCGTCGGGCTCGTTCCGCACATAGCCGTTCAATCCCAGCCGCTCGGCCATTCCCAGGGCCGTAGCCCGAAAAAAGACGCCTTGAACTTTTCCTTTAACGATAATCTCCACATGTTTCATAACACCGTTTTCAAACGCTTCGTAAAGGGTGCAAAATTAGCAGGCGGGGATGTTGTGTGTGGGTATGGCCTCTCTTCGGCTGGGAGGATGGACGGCGGGGGCTTCCTGTGGGTGAATTACATTGCGTGAGGGGCCCGGAGGGCGCCGAGCGCCAGCGAGGCGGCCCGACGCCGCCGGTGGGGTGGGGGGTCATGCCATTCGCGCCCTTCGGCTCCGCTCAGGGGGCGGATGGCTGGCGGCGGCGGGCCGAGGCGAAGAGCCGAGCCCGCAGGGGCCCGACCCGAAGGCCCGTCAGGGCCGAAGGGGCACGCCCCAAAAGACCATCAGAATCGGGCCCCCACGGCAAAGCGCAACACGCCGCGGCGCAGCCCTTCCTGTCGGGTGGTGGTCCCTTTCCAATGGACCCACTTCGTCTCGAGGGAGACGGGCTCCATCCACAGTTCGGTATAAAACCGGGGCGTCAGGAACCAGCGCATGCCCCATTCCACGCCGAGGTTGAAAGACTGCTGGCGGTGTTCCCATGGGGTGGGGCCCTGCCATGAGATGCGGTGGAAGGCACCTTCGGCGTCGATGCCCAGAAACCACGCAAAGACGAACGGCGGGCTACCGAAAAACTGGCTGAAAAGGTCGTAACTGATGAACAGCCCTGCGCCCCGGGCTTTGTAGGCCGTCGAGTCGGCATAGTTCACCTGATCGTGCCGAAGGATGTGCGTCAAACCCACTTTAAGCTGTCTGCCGCCGGGGCGCCCCTTCACGTAGGCAGGCAGGAAACCCGTCCATTGGCGCAGGTTTTCGGCAAGGAGGACAGAGTCGTCGGTGATGACGTAGCGCGTGGGCACCTTCACCACGGGAATGTTGAATTGAATGCCGGAGAAGGGCTGTAAATAGGCACTGTCGGAGAAAGCGGCGGTTCGATATTGGGGCGGTGGGGCGTCCTGCGCATGCGCCGCCGGAGTATGGAGCATCATAGTTGCAAGGAGGATGCTTACTTTGCATGCGATGAAATCGAGGGTCCGTTTCTTCATTGCTGCCTGTTTGCGAAAAACAAAAGTATTGTTTCTTCTTGCATGGGCGGCGGCGGGGTGCGATTCTTCGCCGTCGTTGCCGCCGGATGTGTTGGGCTATGATTCGATGGCGCTGATCATGCGGGATGTGCATTTGCTGGAAGTGCATCTGCAGCAGCGGAGTTGGTTCGGCGACAGTGCGGCCGTGCATGGGATTCCGCTCTATCGATCGCTTTTTCGGCAACATGGGGTGTCACCGGAGCGTTTTGGTCGGAGCTGGCGGTATTATCGCCGTCACCTGGCTGATATGGAAAGCGTGTATGTGCGTGTGGTGCCGCTGTTGCGGGAAGCCGTCCCTCGGCCCGATTCGGCGAATGCGCATCCGTAATGCATCTTTGCATCGATGAGTCGTATCGACGAAAAAATCACCATCGTTGACTTCGGATCGCAATACACCCAGCTGATTGCGCGTCGCATTCGGGAGCTGGGCGTGTTCAGCGAAGTCGTTCCCGCCCATCGTATTCCGCCGTCCTGGGATTCGGCCGTGAAGGGCGTTATTCTGTCGGGGAGTCCGTATAGCGTGCATGATTCGGAGGCGCCGTCGTTGCCGGCGGGTTTTTGGGAACGCCTGAAAGTCCCCTTGTTGGGGGTGTGTTACGGGATGCAACGGATGATGCACGAGCTGGGCGGTCGGGTGGCGGCTTCATCCCATCGGGAATACGGCCGCAGCCGGCTGCTCATCACGAAGGGAGATGCGCTTTGGGCGGGCGTTCCTTCGCCCACAACGGTGTGGATGTCGCATGGCGACAGCATCCTCGATGTGCCGCCGGACTTTGACGTCATCGGACGGACCGAGCGGATCCCGATTGCGGCGGTCCGCCATCATGACCGTCCGTGGTGGGGCGTGCAATTCCATCCCGAAGTGGTCCATACCGAGCACGGCCCGCGCATGTTAGCCAACTTTCTGGATGCCGCGGGATGCCGTTGCCAATGGACGCCACAACATTTTGTGGAATCGGCGGTTGCCGACATTCGAGCAACGGTGGCACCCGATGAGGAAGTGATTATGGCGCTGTCGGGCGGGGTGGACTCGACCGTGGCGGCCGAGCTGATCCATCGTGCCGTGGGCGACCGCCTGCATTGCCTGTTCGTGGACACGGGGCTGTTGCGTAAGGATGAGTTCGAAGCGGTGATGGAGGCCTACGAACAGATGCACTTGCCTGTAGAAGGTGTACGGGCGTCGGAGCGCTTTTTGTCGGCGTTGGCGGGCGTGGCCGATCCCGAGAAAAAGCGAAAAATCATCGGTCGTCTTTTTATTGAGGAGTTTGAGTCGTATGCCCGCCGCTATCCTCGGGCGCGCTGGCTGGGGCAGGGCACGATATATCCCGACCGCATCGAATCGACCTCGGCCACCGGCGGCCCGGCCAAGACCATCAAGTCGCATCACAACGTGGGCGGCCTGCCCGAAAAGATGAACCTCCGCCTGCTGGAGCCCTTGCAATGGCTTTTTAAGGACGAAGTGCGGCGGGCCGGTGAAGCCTTACAGATTCCTTCGGCCATCCTGCAACGGCATCCCTTTCCGGGGCCCGGCCTGGCGATTCGCATTCTGGGGCCGGTGACCGCCGAAAAAGTGGCGCTGCTGCAACAAGCCGATGCCCTCTTTATTGAAGCATTGCGCCGTCATGGCCTGTATGACCGTATATGGCAGGCGGGCGCCGTGCTGCTGCCCGTCAAGTCGGTGGGCGTGATGGGCGATGAACGCACCTACGAATGGGTGGTGGCTCTTCGGGCCGTTCATTCGGTGGACGGCATGACCGCCGACTGGTATCCCATTCCGCACGAGGTGCTGGGCGAAATCTCTAATGAAATCATCAACCGCGTCAGCGGGATTAATCGCGTGGTTTATGACATCAGTTCGAAGCCGCCGGCGACTATCGAGTGGGAATAGGCTGGGGCGCTGGCTGTTGATGGTTTTGTTGGCGGCGGGCATACTGGGCGGATGCGATTTGCTCCGGGGGCCGGCCCGGCGGCCGTTGCCGCATGTGCCGACAACGGGGCGGGATACGGTGGTGCGCACCGATACGGCCGGGAGGCCGTCGGTGACTGTGCGGCGTTTTGCCCGCTACGACTTTGCTTATCTGCTGGAAGGTGCCCCCACGCTGCGGGATCGGCGGTCGCTGCGCAACGCCGACTTTTTTCGGGGGGCTGTGATTGCCGGGCAAAAGTTGCGGTCGTGCGGCGTGGCGTTGCAAATGCGGCTGGTGTCCTCTGCCGACCTCGTGGCCGGCATCTCCGATTCCACAGTGGTTATCGGGCCCTTTGGTATTCCGGATGCTGGAGTGACAGCAGCGTGTGATCGGTATCAGCGGGTGCAATTGATGAGCGGCCGTGCGGCTTCTTACGACACTTCCGTGCTGACGGCGTCGCATCGGGTGGTCTTTACCGCACCGGCGGAAGTCCTCGGGGCGGCGGCGGCCCGCCGGGCGGCCCGCCGTTATTCGGGATGGCGCGTTACACTTTTCCAGGATCGGACCGACTCTGCACAAGCCGCTTATTTCCAGCAGTGGATGAAAGGCTTCCGGCAAGCGGCCGAAGAAGCCGGCATTGCCTTCGACGTCAGGCTGCTCAGCCCGCGGGACGTCAGCTGGCGGAAAATCCCGCTGATGCTGACGCCCCATATGAAAGACTCGCAGGTGGTCGTGGTGCTGGGGCTTAACAGCGAATTTGTGACCGGCCTGCTGGCTTATCTGGTGGAAAAAACCACCGACATCGAACGGGCCAAAGTGGGAAAAGACACGGTGTTGCCGGTGGTGGCGTTCGGCTTGCCGCAGTGGCAAAACTTTCCCCATGCCGACCCCGAAATATGGAATAGGCTGGGGATCGAAATTGTCACGCCCTATTATGTGGACTATGCCCGGCCCGACGTGCAGCAGTTTGTTCGCACGTTTCGGAAACGCTATGCCGCCGAACCTTCGATCTATGCGTTTATGGGGTTTGATGTGACCTATGCCGCCGGCCTCGGCATTCGGGAGCGGGGCTATGATTTTCCACCGGCGTTATCCGCCTTGCCGCAGCGGTTTTTGGCCACGGGCAACCGTTTTCAGCAGGTGAACGGACAGGGGGCGTGGGTCAACCACCATGTCATGCTCTTGAAGTTTGTTCATTATCGATGGCGTCCGCTGGGCGGGCCGCTGTAAGGCAGGCATGAAGTGTGTGATAAAAGAGGATACGGCGAATAATCACCTGCTTTTCCGCCCCGATAAACTGCATCGCCGCCCACAGGGTGACCGCAGCGGTGATGAGGCCCCACGGCATCCAGAAGTCCGGTCGGGGATACAGCCAGAAGTAAAGCATCCCCACGCTGACGACCCACCACAGCATCACAATCCAACCCAGCCTCCGGGTGCGTTGCAGGGCCCGGTGCCACATTTGCAGTTGCCCGCCGACCCATTCAAACACCGGCGGCGTGGGGCCGGTTCGTTCCTCGGCCGTCAGGATGTCGCTGCGGCCCAGAACGTCGTGAATGAGCCGCCGGACCGGAGGCGCCACCGTCATTGGATGCGGATTTTCATCCCCGGGCGGATGGTGTTCGGGTCGATGTCCGGATTGAGCTTTTTGAGTGTGTCCACCGGCAGCGACACTTTTCGGGCGATGCCGTAAAAAGTGTCGCCGGGCTTTACTTCGTAAAACACTTCCCCGGCGGGGGCGGTGGCGTCTGTCCCGACCGATGTTTTTCGCACTTCTTTCAGGATGGAATGGGGTTCGACTTTGAGGGTGTCGCCGGGATGGATTGTGCTTTCCGGCGACAGCCGATTCAACTCCTGAATGCGGGCTACGGTGGTCTGATAGTGCGTGGCGATGCGATAGAGGGTTTCACCGGGCTTCACCACGTGGTGGATGACGGTGTCGGAGACGGGTGGTGGGGGCGCGGCAGGCTTTTCTTTCGGGAGGGAGGGGCGGCGGTCGGCACGGGGTTGCCGGAGCTGCCGCGGGTCGAACCAACGCGGCGGCCGGGCGCATTTTGTCCGAAGGCAGAGTTTTTCGCCGGGCAGCGGTTCCATGCCTTCCGGAATATGATTATATTTCCGTAGCGCCGACAGCTTAACGCCATACATCTGCGAAATCCAGTGAAGGGTTTCGCCACTGTTGACGGTGTGAAATTCCTTAGTTGCCTTGCGTTTTTTGGGTTTAAGATACAGGACGACGCCGGGCACGAACGAATCGACGGAAGCGGGAAGGTCATTATATCGCAGCAATTGCGAGGGCTTGAGCTGGTATCGCATGGCGATGCTCCATTTGGTGTCGCCTTTTCGGGTGCGCACCGCAGGAATGCCGTTGTGGAGAAAGACGCCCGGGGGGAGGGCGTGCCCGCTGCGAACGGCCCACCCTTCGGGCGGGGGCGTCTTGGCCTGAATGGGGGACTCGCCCGAGCCCTTTTCCCGCCTGTTTTCCCGGGTTTTTTCTTCCAGCGCTTTCCACGACATCCGACGCAGACCCACCGCATCGTAGCGGTCGAGCTGATACCGTTCGATCATGTCGATCAACAGGCGGGGATAACGGGGATTCGTGGCGTAGCCTGCTTTTTTCAGGCCGTAAGCCCATCCTTTATAGTCGGTGGGGTCGAGCAGAAAAAGAAAACGATAGCGCGGGTTGTTTTTCAAAAAGTCGGAATGATCCCGGTAAGAAGCTTCCACCGAGGGGTATCGCCGAAAACATTCGCCCGGCCGGTCGTCGTCGATGTAAATTTTTCGCCCTTGCCAGTCGGTTTTGCATTTGATCCCGAAATGGTTATTGCCGCGGCGGGCCAGCTTGCTGCGGCCGTAGTCGGATTCCAGGATGCCTTGAGCCAGCGTGATGCTGGCCGGCACGCCCGACCGTTGCATCTCTTTGACCGCCAGCGGCGCATATTGCCGGATGTAGACGCGTGCCAGCGCTTCCGTGGAGGCCGACACCGGCATCTCCGGCCCTCCTTTTTTCCGAAAAAGACCACAGCCCGACAAGACCAGGGCCACCACAGCCAGCCAGCCGACTTTTTTGTTCATAGCACCGCTGAATTATTGTTTTATTACCATTTGAATGCCGTCCCGCAAGGGAATTAAAATGTTCATCACCTCAGGGTCTCGCGTGACCGTTTCATTCAAGGTATGAATGCCCTGTGCCGCCGCATCCGAGGGGGCCAACACCGCCCCACTCCACAGGGCGTTGTCGAACAGCATCACGCCGCCCCGCCGCATCATGGGTTTAAGCATGGCATAATATTGCAGATAATTTTTCTTGTCGGCGTCGATGAATGCCAGGTCGAAGGGGCCTGACAGGCCGGGCAGCAGTGCCGTCGCATCGCCTTCCATCAGTGTGATCCGGTTTGAGAAAGGGCTTTGTTGAAAAAAACGCCGGGCCACGGCGGCATGGTGCGGATCATATTCAATAGTGGTCAGGTGTCCTTCGTCCGACATCCCGCCTGCCATGCAAAGTGCGGAGTAGCCGGAGAAGGTGCCGATTTCTATGACGCGGCGGGCATTCAGGGTTCGGGTGATGGCCTGCAAAAAAGCGCCTGCCCACGGGCCCGTCAGCATCTGCGGCATGGCAAGGTGGGTGTGGGTGTAGTCGGCCACTTCCCGCAGCAAAGCGGCCGGCTCGGGATGTTGCGAATGCGCTCGCCCATAATCGGCAATCGACGCCGGCAAAAAGTCCATGGGTTATTGCTTGACCACGGTTAATATCTGCTGGGCGTGTTCTTTCACTTTGACCTTCTTGAAAATGTGAAAGATGACGCCTTTCTCGTCAATAAGAAAGGTGGTGCGGTAAATGCCCATATAGGTGCGACCGTACATTTTCTTCTCGCCCCACACGCCGTAGGCTTCGGCCACCGTATGGTCTTCATCACTCAGCAGGCGGAAGGGCACCTGATATTTTTCAGCAAATTTTCGATGGCTTTCCACCGGGTCGGGGCTGATGCCCGCCACATCCAATCCCGCCGCTTGCAACGCATCGTAATGCGAGGCCAGATTAATCGTCTCACTGGTGCATCCCGGCGTAAAATCCTTTGGATAGAAGTAAAGTACCAGTTTTTTCCCCAGATAGTCCGAGCGCCGGACGATGCGTCCTTCCTGATCGGGAAGGGCGAAGTCAGGAGCCGGATCGCCCACTTTGAGAGAAGCCATATTCCTTTTGTTTTTGTGACTATGACAAAGGTAACAAAGCAGACGGAACTCCACCGGCGTCTATGTGGACGTTTTTTTCCTTATATTCGTATGAAATAAAACCCCGCACTCCTATGAAATACCCAATTCAAAACCTTCCGTTATTACTTTTCGTGCTTTTGTCCCTGAGTTTGGCTGCTCAGGAAGTAGGTATCGGGACGACCGCCCCGAGCGCGCGCTTGCACGTCGAAGCGCCGGCGGCGTATGCCAATCCGCTGTTGAAAGTGGTCAGCGGGGCCAACACGCACCTGACGGTGCTCGCCGACGGCAAGGTCGGTATTGCCACGGCGGCGCCGCTGGCACGGCTTCATATCGAAAATGATGGGATGGTCATTGCCCGGGGGACATACAATTCCGGCTTGTCGCTTCCGGTGTCGGGAGCGATGACCGCCCTGATATGGTATCCCCGGAAAGCGGCGTTTCGGGCGGGAGAAGTGACGGGCACCGAGTGGGACAACGCACAAATCGGACACCATTCTTCCGTGGGCGGCGGGCTTAATAACGTGGCCAGCGGCTATTATTCGGTGGTGAGCGGCGGATCCAACAATTCGGCCATCCAGGCCAATACGGCTATTGGCGGGGGAGAGAATAACAGCGCCGGTGGATATGCGGCTACGGTGGGTGGCGGAAACACCAACTCGGCCGGTGGGACGTATGCCACCGTTGGCGGGGGACGCCATAATACGGTAGGCGGGGCCTATGCCACCATCAGCGGTGGATGGAATAATACTGTGACCGCCTATTATGCCGCCGTGGGCGGTGGCGTCGGTCACTCGATAAGCGGAAATAACGGCTTTATTGGGGGCGGCGGCGGCAATACGGTCAGTGGCCCGGCGGGATTTATCGGCGGCGGCGGCGATAATTTGGTGAGCGGTTATCATGGGGCAATTGCCGGGGGGAAATATAATGAAGCCACCGACAGCTTTGCCACCATTGCCGGCGGATGGGCCAACGATGCCACAGGGGTGTACGCCTCGGTAGGTGGCGGATATGGTAACTGGGCGGTGGACAGCGCTACGGTGGCCGGCGGGGTGCTTAACTGGGCATCGGGAACCAACGCCACCATCGGCGGCGGGTATGACAACCTTGCCTACAGTCCCCTCTCTACCATCGGCGGCGGCTATCAGAATATTGCAGACGCCCCCTATGCCACCGTCGGCGGCGGCTATTGGGATACCGCCCATGGCATGAGCGCCACCGTGGCCGGAGGCTATCGCAACAAAGCAAAGGGCGTGTTTTCGACCGTAGGCGGCGGTGCCTTCAATGTGGCCTGGGATTCCGCCGGCACCGTGGCCGGCGGGCGCAACAACCGGGCCGGAAACTGGTACGCCTTTGTCGGCGGCGGACGTTACAACAAGGCCGACCAGCTTTACGTTACCGTGAGCGGCGGCTTCAACAATATCGCGACCGGATATATATCGACTATCAGCGGCGGCAACAGTAACATTGTGGGCGGCACCTACGGCACCGTCGGCGGCGGGAAGCAAAACACCGCCAACGGCGCCTACGGCTTCGTCGGCGGGGGATGGTCTAACTCGGCCAATGCCATATGGGCCACGGTAAGCGGCGGATATAACAACGGCGCCACCGCCCACTCCGCCACCATCGGCGGCGGCCATTCCAACGCCGCCGGAGATACAGGCAGCACCGTAGGGGGAGGGAACAATAACATTGCAAACGGGAAATACGCCACCGTGCCCGGGGGGCGTTACAATACCGCCGGCGGCGATTTCTCCGTGGCCATGGGACGAGGGATGTGGCTGGACGCCGCCGCCGACAACACCTTCGCCTTCGGATACAGCAATCCGGCAACGACCATCAGTGCTTCCAATGCTTTTCTGATTGGTCCCGCGGGCAACGAGATTTGGGCCGGAATCGGCGTTACGTCCGCCGGCAGCGGCCACCGTTTCATCATCGAGAATAACACCACCGGCAACAAGGGCAAAGGCATCGCCGTAGCCTGGGATACCTATTCCGACCGGCGCATCAAAAGCAATATTCAGGCGATTGCATACGGACTGGATGCCGTGCTGAAACTCCGACCGGTGCAGTATGTGCAGCATTCTTCCCGCTTTGAGGACGGCGAGTTGGTGGTGGACAGATCCGGCGGGATGCATACGGTGGGGCTCATTGCACAGGAGCTGTATGAGGTGGTGCCGGAAGCCGTTAACAAGCCTGCGGATGAACGGCGTGCGTTGTGGTCGGTGGACTATACCCGCCTGATTCCCGTGCTGGTGCGGGCCATTCAGGAATTGGAAGCCGAAAATAACACGCTCCGAAGCCGGGTGGAAACATTGGAAAACCGGATGACACAGGGGGAAGCATCATCCGTCCGGTAAACACAGTCTTGTATTGTATGAGAAAGACGGGGAAGCGGCCTCACCGGCTGCTTCCCCGTCTTTGTTTGTCAGGAGGATGAAAGGACCTGGGCGTAGGCTTCCTGATAGCGGGGGGCAATGCGTCGCAGGTCGAAGTCGGCAGCGCGCCGGCGGGCGGCCTGTCGCATGTCGGCCAATCGGTCGGGATGTCGCCACACTTCGATGATCGGCCGGGCCAGCGCCTCAATGTCGCCTAACGGTGCCAACCAGCCGGTTTGTCGGTCGATGACGACTTCCGGAATCCCGCCCACGCGAAACGCCGCCACCGGAACTTCGCAGGCCATCGCTTCCAGAGCGGCCAGACCGAAACTCTCCGTCTCCGACGTCAAAAGAAACGTGTCGGCCACAGCATAACAGCTCACCACGTCGAGCATTTTCCCTAAAAAGTGGACCCTGTCGGAAATGTTCAGCCGGCGGGCCAGTTGCTCTGCTCTGGGAAGGTCGGGGCCGTCCCCAATCATCAGCAGGCGGGCGGGGATGTGTTGCTGCACGATGTGGAAGGTATCCAGCACCCAGTCCACCCGTTTCAGCGGCCGAAAGTTGGAAACGTGAATGAGCAACATCTCCCGCTCCTCGGCATATTGCGCCCGTAAATCCGGGGTGGGACGACGGCGGAACACTTCCAGGTCCACGAAGTTGGGAATCACCGCAGGCTCCCGATCGAGGCAGAACGACCGCATGCAGTCTTCTTTCAAAAATTCCGATACCACCGTCACATGGTCGGCCGCTTTCAACGTATGCGTAATGACCGGGTGATAGCTGGGATCTTTGCCCAACAGGGTCGAATCGGTGCCGTGAAGGGTCACCACAAAGGGAAGCCGGTGCCCCTCCGCTTGCAAAATGTTGCGAACCGACAGCGCAATAAAGGCGTGCGGAATGGCATAGTGCACGTGGAGAAGATCAAGCGGGTGCTGTTGAAAGACTTCGATAATTCGGGAAATAAACGCCAGCTCGAAAGGCGGATACTTAAAAAGCGGATAGTCGAGCGGCGCCACTTCGTGAAAAAAGACGTTGTTGCGGCCCGAAAAGAGCCGGACAGGATAGGCGTGGCTGAAAAAATGAACCTCATGGCCCTGAGCGGCCAGATAACGGGCCAGCTCGGCGGCGATCACCCCACTTCCGCCGTAGGTGGGATGACCGATCATGCCGATGCGTAGCAAGGACGTGGGCTGATTAAAATACCTGAAAATCGGGTGTGGGAGTTGTCGGAAGGGGGATTATTCTTTTCGGCGCACGGCCGAATAGTTGAGTTTAAGGGCGTTGGCTTTGCGAAGCTCTTGCTTGACGTCCGAGACAATGCCCATCGACGTTTCCCGGTCCACCTTCAGCGAATACGTCAGGAAGGGCCGGACCCGCTCATCCCGTTGCGAACGTTCGTGTTCGATAAACTCGATGATCTGATCGATGCTCCCGAAAGCATCGTTCAACTGGATGCGGGGAGCTGTGCCATACAGGTCGGTGCGCACCGGCGGACCGATGTAGAGATACACCACCCACGATTTTTTTTCCAGCCGGACAATCTCGGTGGCCTCGGGCACGCGCGTGCGCACCAGCGGCGTTTTTTCCCGCATCACAGTCACCACCATGAAGAAAAACAACAGCATGAAGATAATGTCCGGCAACGATGCTGTTGAAAGAGCGGGGAGTTCTTTCCTCGCCCGATTTTTCCCACTTTGCCCTAACATATGCGGCTATTGATTTCCCGTTTCTTCCGGTTCGGCCTCCGATATCTTCATCGGAAACTGCTTGCGGACTTCTTTCTGGAGACGTTTCGGCAGGGCCTCATATTCCTTGCCGTAATGTTGAAGCGCATATTCGTCCCGAATCTCGTTATAGGCCGCCGTAAGCTCGTTTTGCACCTGAATATACATGTCATAGCTGGTGCCGCGGTCGCTCTTTAACGACACGATGGCTTTTTGCGGGTTTTCCGCCAGATCCGGGCTGTTATACGGATTCAAGATGAATTCCTTGGTGCGTTTCCGCAGGTCGTCAATGGAAATGATGTCTCCTTCCACCATTAATTGGTCAAAAGCATTGACGCGGACGACGAACACGTTGCGGTCGTGCACTTCGACCTCCGGCGGCGGCCCCTTGGGCATCGGCGGCAGCTTCCGGATGATGCCTTTGTCGGTGTCGATGGTGGTCACCAGCAGGAAAAAGATCAACAACAGAAATGCAATGTCCGCCATCGAGGCGGCATTGATTTCGGGAACTTTTTTGCCTTTCCGGGCCATCAGCGCACCAGATTGTAGAGTTCACTCAGCACCAGCAAACCGATGCCCACCACAAACGCCACATACGTCAGCCGCAGCATCCCCTCAATAAACCGCAATACTTCTGCAGAAACATCTATCCCGGGCACAGGCGAGCCGTCCGACATGCCGTAAAAAATGCCGAAAAGCACCACCAGAATCCCCACTCCTACCAGGCTGCGAAGGGCTTGCTTCGGACTGCTTAGCACATTCTTCAACAGAAAAAGGATAATCGACAACACGCCCAGCCCCACCAGTCCGTAGGCCACATAAAGCAGCGTATCTACCAGGTTCTCACTCATGGTTGGTCAGCTATTTATGCGTTGGTGTTACGCTTCGCAATGCCGTATTTAAGCAGCATGTCCACGAAAGCAATCGAGGCGTCTTCCATGCTCGTCACCATCGATTCGATTTTGGAGAGCAGATAGTTGTAAAAGATCTGCAAAATGATGGCGACGATCAAACCGGCCACCGTCGTCAACAACGCCACCTTAATCCCACCGGCCACGATCGAAGGGGAAATATCACCCGCGGCTTCGATTTCAGTAAACGACTGGATCATCCCGATCACCGTCCCCATAAACCCGAGCATCGGTGCAATGGCGATGAACAACGAAATCCACGTAAGCCCTTTTTCCAGACGGCTCATTTCCACCGACGCCGTGGCTACGATGCTTTTTTCCACCACGTCGATGCCTTCATCTTTCCGTTCCATCGCTTGCAGGAGCACCGTGGCGATAGGCCCCGGCGTTTTGCGAAGCAATTCTTTGGCCCCGTTGACGTCACCTTTTTGCAAGTAAGATTCTACTTTCGAAAGCAGCTTCTCTTCGTTGACGTCTTTGAGGTTAAGCATGATGATCCGCTCGATGGCAATGGCCAGCCCCAGAATAAGACACAGCAACACCGGCGTCATGAAACGCCAGTCCCCTTCGAGGAAATACCTTTTGACAATTTGATGGAACGATTGGTCGGTGGGCGCCTCTTCCGCGGCCGTTTGTTCGGCTTCGGGGGCGGCCGGCGCCGCCGGTGCCGCAGCTTCCTCGGCGGGTGCAGCACTGTCAACCGTTTCCGTGGTTTCGGCCGTGGCGGCCATGGTGTCTGCTTCCTGAGCCCACGCCGGAGAAGGACTCAGAAAATGAAACAGAAATACCGTCAGTAGGACGACTGCCTTTTTCTTCATTGCCTCCATAGGGTCGTGTTTTATTTTTGGTGATGATAGGCGCAATAATACGAAACTTTTGGATGGATGAAGAAAACCCACCGGATGACGTAACCTACGGGCTGATGACTTTCTCTTGCCTGCTTTGTAAATTACTGGGCACCGAAGGCATTAGCTTTGCCGTGGCTAATCGGGATATATCGCCATGGAAAAATATGATGTGATTGTCATCGGAAGCGGTCCCGGCGGTTACGTAGCCGCCATTCGGGCCGCTCAATTGGGCTTTAAGACCGCCGTGGTGGAAAAAGAACGGCTTGGAGGAATTTGCCTCAACTGGGGCTGCATCCCCACCAAGGCCCTGCTGAAATCCGCACAGGTGCTGGACTATCTGATGCATGCCGAAGCATATGGCGTAAAGGCTAAGGGCGTGGGCGCCGACTTGCCGGCAATGGTGGACCGCTCCCGCAAGGTGGCCGATAAGATGAGTAAAGGGATTGAATTCCTGTTTCGGAAAAACAAAGTCACATCCATCTTCGGCTACGGCCGCTTGCTGCCCGACCGCTCCGTGGAAGTGACCGATGCGGACGGAAAGAAAAAAACATATGCCGCCGATCATGTCATCGTGGCCACCGGCGCACGGGCCCGAGAGTTGCCCAACCTGCCCATTGACGGAAAAACCGTCCTGGGCTATCGGGACGCCCTCATATTGAAAGATAAGCCCAAACGGATGGTTGTGGTGGGCTCCGGCGCCATCGGTGTCGAGTTTGCCTACTTTTATAATACTATCGGCGTGGAAGTGACGCTGGTGGAGTTCTTGCCGCGCATCGTCCCGCGGGAAGATGCCGAGGTTTCCAAACAGCTCGAACGGAGCTTTAAGAAACAGGGCATCAAAGTCATGACCCATGCCGCCGTGCAAAAGGTGACCCCAAAAGGCAAAAAGGTGGTGGTCGAAATCGAACGGAAAGGCAAGACCGAAACCCTCGAAGTCGATAAAGTCCTGTCGGCCGTCGGTGTGACGCCCAATGTGGAAGACATCGGATTGGAAGCAGCCGGCGTGGCGCTTGAAGACGGTTTTATCAAAGTAGATGAGTGGTATCGGACCACCGCCCCGGGTGTCTATGCCATCGGTGACGTCATCAAGGGGCCGGCCCTGGCCCACGTGGCGTCGCATGAAGGCATTCTGTGCGTGGAAAAAATCAAAGGGCTGGATGTCCATCCGCTCGACTACGGCAACATTCCCGCTTGCACCTATTGCATGCCGGAAGTGGCCTCGGTGGGCATGACCGAAGAAGCCGCCCGCGAAGCAGGATATGACATCAAGGTGGGCAAATTCCCCTTCACCGCCTCGGGAAAAGCCACCGCCGCCGGTCACACCGAAGGGTTTGTGAAAGTCATCTTCGATGCCAAATACGGCGAATGGCTCGGGGCGCACATGATCGGCGCCGGCGTGACCGAACTGATCTCCGAAGTGGTGGTGGCGCGTGAGCTGGAAACCACCGGCCACGAAATCATTAAGTCGGTTCATCCGCATCCCACCCTTTCCGAAGCCATCATGGAAGCCGTGGCCGATGCCTATGGCGAAGTGATTCACATTTAACCTCGGTGAACCGGGTCTATCGGTTTGCCGTATGGGCAATCCTGACGGCGGGGTGGATGACGGCCGCGGCGCAATCGTCCCGCAACGGCTATTCATTGCCGCCGGAAGGGCGGTTGCACGCCCTGGTGATTTATGCTGCGTTTTCGGATCGGCCCGCCCACACTTCCGAAGTTTGGCCAAGCGGCCGGCTTCCCCGCTATGCCTCGGGGCTCTTTGACGCCCGTCCGGAAATCCCCGCCGATGCGCCGTTTGTCAACCTGACGCAATATTTCTGGGAAATGTCGGGAGGCGGTTTTGTCTTCACCGCCGACTATCTTCCCCGCCTGTTCCAAATTCCCGCCGCGGGGCTTTCCTCTTTTCAGCAGGCCAACACGCGTCTCATCGACAGCGTCAACCGGTGGTTGGAAAAGCATCCGGAACGGGCCCTCACACCCCTTTTCGATCGCTGGACCATCGGAAAGCCTTACCATCCCAAAACACCCGTTCCCAACGGAAAGTGGGATTTCATCATCGTTGTGTATCAAAACGGGAATACGTTGCCGTGGATTGGCGCTGCGGGCGGCGTGTGGATGGATTTTTCACATCCGCTTCAGGGACGAACGGCCGACAACTGCTTTGTGTTAACGCAAAGCCACGTATCTCCCTATCCGATTAACATCTTGGTGCATGAAATCGCCCACGGACTGCTGGGCGGTAATGCATATCACGCCATGGGGGCGGCGGCGGGCGGCGAGCTGCGCTATGGCAATACCGTCCAATTCGGCATGCATCGCGGGTGGGGCATGTTGGGCGGTAATGACTTTTTCCAGACCATCAACGCCTGGGAACGCGACCGGCTGGGATGGCATCCCGAAGGGGCACGGATCGTTCGGATCCATCCTGACAGCCTGCCCAACGGCGACACCCTGCTGCGGCTGCGGGACTTTATCACTATCGGTGACGCCGTCCGCATTTACCTGCCCCACACCCAAAACCCCCGTCAGTATATCTGGCTGGAAGCGCACCTGAAATGGTCGCCCTTCGACCGCCGCTGGCAAGAACCCGAAATGAAAGGATGCATCGAAGACCGCCTGCCCCCTGCGGTCTATGCCTACTATCAGATTGGCATTGACAACCCGACCATCCTGCGGCCCGCATGGACCGATTTCCTTTTTCCCATCTCTGCGGAAGGCAACTGGGATTACGAAGTCGAATCGCAGACCCGCATGATTTGCTATGCCGGCCACCCCGAAAACGTCTTGCGCAAGGTGCGCCCCAATCCACTCAGCGGCTATAATGATTTTCGCTATCTTTTCTTCGATGTGGGCACGCCCGACCACCCCGAAGGCGACGGGCAGATTCTGGCCAACCGCCACCCTTCGGGAAAGGCCACGCACGGCAATAATCTCTGTTATACCACTTCCCGCAGCACAGCCTTGCAAGCGTGTGATGCCCGCCCCGTTCCCGGTAACGGCGGCAACATCGATGTGGTGCAGCCCTATGCCGAACGCATCGGCAATTCGGTCTATATATGGCACAGCTGGGGCCCCGAAGATGCGTTCACCGTGGGGCGCGCTATGGGCATCGACGGGAATCCCACCGCAGCCGGGGTCTTTTTCCGAGGCGGCCACCGGCGGGAGGGTAACGGTTATGTGGCCGCGCCGGCACTGCGCCCCATCATCTTAAACGGCCTCTATGTGGCGGTGGTGGACCGCTCCGACACCGACTTTTCGGTGTATGTCTCTTATCGACGAAAGACCCTTCAACGTCCGCAGCGGTGGGCGGGGGGGGCCATTCATGTGGTGGACACGTTTACCGTCCGCTCGCGTCTGGTCATCGACCGCAGCGGCACGCCCAACGCATGCTTTCCCTACACCTCCACCGGCGATTTTATGCCCGTCACACACGTGAAAGTGCGGCCGGGCGGTGGGTTGATCGTAGGTAAAAAAGGGCGGATTATCATTCGGAAGGATGCCGTGCTGGACATCGATTCCGCGGCTTTGCTGGATGTCAAAAGCGGCGGGAAAATCGTGGTCAATGGAGGCGAACTTCGATTGCCGGAACGCTATCAGAAATGGGTGGGTAGAACGTGGTGGCAACGCTTGTTTTCGCCCATTCGGACGCGCTCGGGCGGAAAAGTCGTGGTTTATTCAGAAGCTTCGGGAGAATCGCCCCGACGCGGCCGGGAAAGCAACGTTCGATAGAACTCGTCAAAGGCATCGGCCTGCTGTTCGATGGTAAAAAGCCGTTCGACGCGCCGGCGCCCGGCCTTTCCCATGGCCAGCCGTCGCTCCGGATCCCGATACAATTCAATGATTTTTTCCGCCAGCGCCTGGGGATCCCGACGCCGAACCACAAAACCCGTCTCCCCGTCGGCCACGTTTTCCGGCAGCCCTTCCGCATCCGAAACCACCGCCGGCACTTCCATTGCCTGCGCCTCCTGAACCGCATTACAAAAGCCTTCCGACACCGAAGCATGCACCAGCACATCCGCCCATTGAAGTTGTTCGATCACTTTTGCATGCGGCATACCGCCCAGAAAAGCAACCTCCGAGGTAAGCCCCAGACGATGGCGCAGCAGGTAAAGGGCGGCTTCCATCTTTCCCGTCCCCACGATGCGATATTCAAAGGGAATGCCTGCCTTTTGAAGCGCTTTCATGGCCAGCAAAGCATATTCATAGCCCTTTTTCCATTCCAGCCGGCCCACGCTGAGAATACGTAAGGGGCCCGTCGATCGCCTGGTTTTGTCGGGCGGCGGAAACTTTTCAAGGTCGAGGGCGGGCGGAATGAGGCGATAGAAAATCTTTGCCTGAGGAAAACCCCGCTGCACCGCCCGCCGCAAAAGGTCTTTGCCAAGGAAATGAACGCCATCCACCACCTTCCACAGGTTCCGATAATAATCCTTGTCGGGCAGCCCGGCATAGCTGATGTCGTAGCCGCGAAAACTCACGGCCATCCGCCACGACCCCATATTCTTCATGTAGGTTCGTTCCACGGCTATCGCCCCAAATTCAAAATGGATGATGTCAGGATTCAGGCGCATGATGGGTGTATCTAAGTAGAGGCGTTTGAGTGTGAGAAACTTCCATTGCGGCCACCCCCGCCGGCAATATCGAAAGCTTCGCTGTGGATGTCGTAGAAAAAGGTATAAAAGCCGGAACGGCATTTGAATGGCAGCCTTCCACATCGGGCGGGAGGGCGGCGCCGCGTGAACGCGTTGTTGTAAAGAAGGATGCGCGGCCAGCTCAGGAAATTGTTTCCACAGACTTCTGGCAAACCGATTCGTGATAATGTGAACGTCCCACCCTTTTTTCCAGAGGTGAAAAAACTTCGACACGATAAAGGTCTCCGACCGCTGGGGAAACTGGGGCACCACCAGCGCGATCCGTTTCTTACGAAGATGCTTGAACGAAGGCCTCGCGGAAGAATCGGGCATATTCCTTTTGTTGGTTGGCAAGGTTAAACTGCGCCAGCGCCCGCTGTCGGGCAGCCTGCCCCATGCGCCGGCGGAGCGCGGGATCTCGGGCCAGCTTTTCCAATGCATCCGCCATAGCTTTGGCGTCATGGAAAGGCACCACAAATCCTTCCACGCCATCCGACACGGCTTCGCGCATTCCTCCCACGTCGGTGGTGACCACCGGAAGCCCGCAAGCCATCGCCTCCACCGCCACATTGGCCACCCCTTCTCCCAGGCTCGACAGCAAAAAAGCGTCTGACTCCTGATAGCGGCTTATCAACTCGTTCGGCGTCTTTTTGCCCACGTAATCAACGCAGGCTTCGAGACCAAGGTCCATGATGGTGTAATGCATCCGCTGTCTTTCCGGTCCGTCTCCTACAATGGTAAGGTGGACGGGCACCCCCCGGTCGCGCAGGTGTGCAATCGCCGTCAGCGCCGATTCAACGGCTTTTATCCACACAAGGCTGCCGACCCATATGATGCGAAAAGTGGAGGGCTTATTGGGAAGCGGGGAAGAACGGGGGCGAAACAGCGCAGTGTCCACCCCGGTGTAAATGATGGAAACCTTTTGGGGGGAAATCTTGAAAAAATGGATGGCCTGTTCTTTCAGAGCATGACATACGGAATGGACGGCTTTCACCGCCTGCAAAGCCCGGCCGGCCTGCGTCACCTGCTTTTGTCGGGCGGGCACCAGCGGCGCCACATTGACGTGGGAGCCGCGGAGGCTGGTTGCCGCAGGAACCTGAGAAAGCAGATATAAATATTGATAGCCACTCATCAACCACGGATAATACACCCCATCGAAATGACGCCCCCAGAACGGAAGAAGATGATAAAGGTGCCGCCAGTGATCGGGATTCCCACGCGGCAGCCATTGCCGAATACGAACGCCGCCTTGGCGCCGAAAGCGAAAAAGCCCTTTGAGAATAAGCCATGGAAAGAAAAGCCACCGCCGCCATCGGCTGTGATGCCATGAAGGCGCCCACACCCACCGAACATATCGGGATAGTGGGCCTGAAGGACGTTGAGGAGTAGCCACAGTAACGTTAAACCCTTCAGCGTGTAAACCCACGATTAGCCGCTGGATGAACGTTTCAGGCGGCCATTTGATGCCGACGATAAGCAACCGAAGCGGCGCGGGGGAATGAGTCGGTTCCTGCTGCATCGGATGCAAAGCTAAGCCCAATCCCCCCAGCCGATGGACGCCATAGAATGAAGCAGTTTAATCAGTAGCGTTTTACTTTTGCCGCCGCTTTGGGCGCTTAGCTCAGTTGGTTCAGAGCGCCTGCCTTACAAGCAGGAGGTCAGAGGTTCGAATCCTCTAGTGCCCACGAAAGGAAAAAAACGGCCCGACCGGCAATGGCCGGTCGGGCCGTTTGGCGTTGTTGACGGGAGGGCGGTTTAATACATGCCGCCCATGTCGGGCATCCCGGCCGGGGTGTTGGTTTTTTCTTCTTCGGCCGGTTCGTCGGCGATGGCCGCTTCCATGGTCAGGAGCATGCCCGCTGCCGAGGCTGCATTGTTTACAGCCACGCGTAGCACTTTGGTGGGATCGATCACGCCGGCTTCCAACAGCGGCTCGAACGTCTCGGTCCGGGCGTTGAAGCCGAAGTCATCTTGGCCCGACCGCACTTTTTCCACCACCACCGAGCCTTCTTTTCCGGCATTTTCGGCGATGACGCGCAGCGGCATCTCCAGCGCACGCCGCACAATGGCGATCCCTACGCTTTCGTCTTCGTTGGCGCCTTTGACGCCTTCCAGCCGGCTTTGCGCCCGAATCAACGACACGCCGCCACCCGGCACGATGCCTTCTTCCACAGCCGCTCGGGTGGCATGGAGGGCGTCATCCACGCGGTCTTTTTTCTCTTTCAGTTCCACTTCGGTGGGCGCCCCCACATACAACACCGCCACGCCGCCGCTCAGCTTGGCCAACCGTTCTTGCAGCTTTTCTTTGTCGTAGTCCGACGTGGTGGTTTCGATCTGCGCTTTGATTTGTTTGATGCGGGCTTCGATGTCTTCTTTGCGCCCTTTGCCGTTGACGATGGTGGTGTTGTCTTTGTCGATGGTCACTTTTTCGGCCTGGCCGAGATAGGAAATGTCGGCGCTTTCCAGCTTGTAGCCTTTTTCTTCGCTGATGACCACGCCGCCCGTGAGGATGGCGATGTCTTCCAGCATGGCTTTACGCCGGTCGCCGAAGCCGGGGGCTTTCACCGCAGCCACCTTGAGCGTGCCCCGCAGTTTGTTCACCACCAGCGTGGCCAACGCTTCGCCATCCACGTCTTCGGCGATGATCAACAACGGACGCCCGCTTTGCACCACCCGCTCGAGGATGGGAAGCAGGTCTTTCATGCTGGATACTTTCTGGTCGGTGATGAGGATATAGGGGTTTTCCAGCTCCACCGTCATTTTGTCGGGGTTGGTGATGAAGTAAGGTGAGAGGTAGCCGCGGTCGAATTGCATCCCTTCCACCACCTCTACGTAGGTCTCGGTGCCCTTGGCTTCTTCGACCGTGATCACGCCTTCTTTGCCTACCTTGGAGATGGCGTCGGCGATGAGTTTGCCGATTTCTTCATCGTTGTTGGCCGAAATCGTGGCCACTTGTTGGATTTTGGTCATGTCGTCGCCCACTTCGATGCTCAGCGACTTGAGGGCTTCCACCACTTTTTCGACCGCCTTGTCGATGCCGCGTTTGACGTCCATCGGATTGGCGCCGAAGGTGATGTTTTTGATGCCTTCGTCGATCATCGCCTGCGACAGCACGGTGGCCGTGGTGGTACCGTCACCCGCCACGTCGGATGTTTTCGAGGCCGCTTCTTTGATCATTTGCGCCCCTAAGTTCACCATCGGCTCTTTCAGCTCCACTTCTTTGGCCACCGTGATTCCGTCTTTGGTCACGTGCGGCGCGCCGAATTTCTTTTCGATGATCACGTTCCGCCCTTTCGGTCCGAGCGTGACCTTGACGGTGTTGGCAAGAATGTCCACACCCCGTTTCAGTTCTTCGCGTGCTTTGGCGTCGAACAATATTTGCTTGGCCATAGTTGGTTCTTTTTTATGTGTTAGGTTGCGTTTGAGAAGATGAACAGCGATTACCCTTCAAGGATGCCCAAAATGTCGGACTCCCGCATGAACAGGTAATCTTCGCCGTCAATGGTGATTTCCGTTCCGGCGTATTTCCCGTAGAGGACTTTTTGTCCCGGCTTCACGGTGGTGGGCTCGTCTTTCTTGCCCGGCCCCACCGCTACGACCTCGCCTTTGAGCGGTTTTTCCTTCGCCGTGTCGGGGATGATGATGCCCGATTTGGTTTTTTCTTCCGCAGGTTCGGGCTTCACGATCACACGATCAGCCAGTGGTTTGATGTTTACGGACATAGCTGGATTCTTTTTTGGTTTTGCGTCTGCTTTCGGCATATGTTGTGCCATCCCGTTGAATGATCGCCTTTGTCATGCTTTTGCTGACAACTTTTCCGGCTCGGCTGACAAAACACACGGCGGCCCTTGCGCCGAAGGGCCGCCGTGCCGCTCATCTCATAGCCTCACGCCACCTTATTCGATGGCGATTTGTTTGGCTTTTTCTTCTTCCCGCTTGGGAATGAAGAGCTTCAGCACCCCGTTTTCATAACGGGCTTTGATCTGGTCAGGGTCGGCGTTTTCGGGCAGGGTAAAGACCCGCTCAAACTCTCCATACGCCGATTCGACCACCAGGTAGTTTTCCTTTTCCTCTTCCTGATGGAACTTCCGCTCGCCCCGCACCGTCAACACGTTGCCTTCCACTTTAATGTTCACATGGTCTTTGTCCACTCCGGGAAGGTAAAGGTCGATTTCATATTCATCTTCCCGTTCGATAATGTCCACCGCAGGCGAAAACGTGCTGACAGCCGGTTGACGCACGGCTTCCTTGAAAAAGCGATCCAGCATTTCGGACAGTGTCCGAGGTGCATCCAATCCCACTAAACTTGGTCTTACGAGTACCATGGTTCCTGATTTTTTGATTCGTTTATTTTTACTGCAATCAATTTGCCAGCGTCTGGAACAGGCGGTTTCGACAGGGATGGCTGTCATTTTATCCTATGGGGGCTGTTGTCCTGTCGGATTTTGCGGCCGGCGGTTACGTTCTGTCCTGACATCGACGCTCGGAACGAACGTCCGCTGCTTCAACCTTTTACTTTTGCACCGAATGAAGCCTTCTCAGCTGTGGCCAAGTTAAAAATCGGGATTTTACGCGAAAGAAAAACACCCCCTGACTACCGAACGCCGCTGCCGCCGAGACTGGCGCGCCGGTTCTTGAACACATGGGGCGACCACGCCGAAGTCTATGCCGAACGGTCGCCCACCCGTTGTTTTCCTGATGAAGAGTATCGGCGGGAAGGCATCCCCGTAGTCGATTCGCTGACGCATTGCGACCTGCTCATCGGCGTGAAAGAGGTGCCGCCGCCGTTTTTTATCCCGGACAAGACCTATATGATTTTTTCACACACCATCAAAAAGCAACCCTACAATCGGGAGCTGCTTCGGACGGTGCTGACGCGGCGGGTGCGGCTGATTGATTACGAGCTGCTGAAAGATTCGGAAGGGCGCCGGGTGGTGGGCTTCGGCGTGTTTGCCGGCATGGTGGGCGCTCATTATGCCCTTATCATGATCGGCAAGCGGTGGCGAGCCTATGAATTGCCGCAGGCCCGGACGTTCCATTCATATGAAGAAGTCCGTGCGCAGTATCCGGCACTCGTCATACCGCCGCTGAAAATCCTGGTGACGGGACGGGGACGCGTGGGGCAGGGAGCCGAACGGGTGTTGCAAGACGCCGGCATTGAAAAAATATCGGTGGATGCATTTCTCAGTCGGGATGCCGTGGACCGACCCGTTTACACGGTGATTTCCTCCGCCGAACTCTATCGTCACCGGCAGGGACGCCCCTTTGAACATGCCCACTTTTATGCCCATCCGGAAGAGTATGAAAGCGCCTTCAAGCCTTTCTTGCGCACAACCGATGTGCTCATCCACGGCATTTACTGGGAGCCCCGCTATCCCCGCCTGTTGACCCGTGACGACGTGGACGACGCCTTTCGAATCCGTTCCATCTCCGACATTTCAGTGGACATCGACGGTTCGCTGCCTTTCACGTTTCGGGCCACCACCCCCGAAGATCCTTTTTACGGCGTGGACCTGCGCACCTTCGAAGAAACCGCCCCCTTTCAAACGGGCGTGGTCGATATGATGACCATCGACAACCTGCCCAACGAGCTGCCGCGGGACGCCAGCGAGGCCTTCGGAAAAGTGATGGCGGAAAAAATATTGCCCCGCTTTATCCAGAACCCGCACGATCGGCTGTTTACGCAGGCTACCATCGCCGACGCCGGCCGCCTGACGCCGCCGTTTGCCTACCTCTCCGACTGGGTCGCCGGGCGGGAAGCCTGACGTCGCAAGGGCTCCACGACTTTTTTCCCGGAAGCGATATTTTTAGGGTTTCCCCCGCTTAACTTTGGCCCATACCAACGGGGCATATACTGTCATGACGAACAACGAGAAAGAGAAAGTGCTGGAGGCCACGCTGAAGCGGCTGGAGAAGGTCCACGGACGGGGGATTGTGATGCGGTTGAGCGATGAGAAAATCGAAGACCTCGAGACCATTCCCACCGGTTCGCTGGGGCTGGATATTGCATTGGGTGTGGGCGGATTGCCGCGCGGCCGGATCGTGGAAGTCTTTGGCCCCGAATCGTCGGGGAAAACCACCCTGGCGCTCCACGTCATCGCCGAAGCCCATCGAATGGGCGGTGTGGCGGCGTTTATCGACGCCGAGCATGCCTTTGACCGATTTTATGCTGAAAAGCTGGGTATCGACACCGACAACCTGTTCATTTCCCAGCCCGACAGCGGCGAGCAAGCCCTCGAAGTGGCCGACTATCTAATCCGGTCGGGCGCTATCGATGTGGTGGTTATCGATTCGGTGGCGGCCCTGGTGCCGCGGGCCGAATTGGAAGGTGAAATGGGCGACGCCAAAGTGGGACTGCAGGCCCGCTTGATGTCGCAGGCGCTCCGAAAATTGACGGCTTCAATCAGCAAAACCAAAAGCGTATGCATTTTCATTAACCAGCTGCGGGAAAAAATCGGGGTCATGTACGGCAACCCCGAAACCACTACCGGTGGTAATGCCTTGAAGTTCTATTCGTCTGTTCGATTGGACATTCGTAGGATCGGAGCTATCAAGTCGGGCTCCGATAACATTGGGAACCGCGTTCGGGTAAAAGTAGCGAAAAATAAAGTAGCACCGCCGTTTAAAACCGCCGAGTTCGACATCATCTACGGCGAGGGTATCTCCAAAGTGGGAGAGCTGGTCGATCTGGGCGTCAAATACGATGTAATTCAACGCAGCGGTTCCTGGTACAGCTACCAGAGCAATAAGCTCGGTCAGGGTCGCGATGCTGTGATTCAGCTCTTGCGCGACAACCCCGAATTCGCAGCAGAGGTGGAGGCTGCGATCCGGGAAAAAGCCTTTCCCAAACCGGCCCCTTCCGAAGCATAAGTTAGGCCGAGGAAGACAAGCGGGAGAAGAAGGGTCTTCTCTCCACCCCAAAACCCCAAAAACACGAGAAGACTATGTCATTT
>JALVCQ010000151.1 GCA_027009805.1 Bacteroidota bacterium | reverse complement strand
AGGGTTCTGCCATCCCCCGCTGGCTGAGCGGAGTCGAAGCCACGCGGGGGATGGGGGGCCTTCCGCACCCTTCGACTACGCTCAGGGAGCGGAAGGTTTGCGTGAGGGGCCCGGAGGGCGCCGAGCCGTCAGGCGAGGCGGACCGCCCTTCGACAAGCTCAGGGACCGTCGCCCGTGGGGAACACCCGCTGGCTGAGCGAAGTCGAAGCCACGCGGGTGGCGCAGGGTGTGGTGTGGGATGGTGGGCGGGCCGAGGCGAACAGCCCTTCGACAAGCTCAGGAACCGCCGAGCCCGCAGGGGCCCGACCCGAAGGGGCACGCCCAAACATTCAAAAAACCCCACTGCTTTTGAAACCCGCTGGCTGAACATTATACCTTTGTCCGTCGATATTGGAGGCCATGAACCGAAAGTTTGCCGTCATCGGGCTGGGGCGCTTCGGCATGCGGATTGCGCTCAGCCTCGTGGAAGCCGGGGCGGAGGTGCTTGTGATTGACAAGGACATCCGACGGGTGGAAGCCATCGCCGAGAATGTGATGTTTGCCGTGGCGCTGGATGCCACCGATAAGAAAAATCTGGAAGCGCATAACATCGACCAGATGGATGCGGTGGTGGTGTCGATTGGTGAGGATTTCGAGGCGCTGCTGATCACCGCCGTGAACTGCAAAGAGCTGGGCGTGGAACGGGTCATCACGCGGTATTCGACCGACACGCAGCGGGCCATCCTCAAAAAGCTGGGCTTTGAGGAAATCTTCTCGCCGGAAGACGAGGTGGGGCGCATCGTGGCCAAACGGCTGATCCATCGGGAAATAGAGACCTTCGTGGAACTGCCCGACGACCACGAAATCGTCGAGATGAAGGTGCCGGCAATGCTGGTGGGGCGCTCGGTGCGCGACATCGACCTGCGGAAGCGCTATCACATCAACCTGATCACCATCCGCCGCAAGGGCGGGGCCGATCAGGAACAACACGTCATCGGCGTACCTACGCCCGAGACCGCCTTCCTGCAAGGCGACGAGCTGATCTTGATGGGCAAGCGGGAAGACCTGCAACGCTTCCTCGAAGAAAACCGCTGATGAAGCCTTTATTTTGCGCTGCATAAAGGGCTTCTGATATCGACCGCGCCATTTACTTCGTCAGCGACTTTCACCTCGGGGTGGACAGCCGCGTGCCTTCGCTGGAACGGGAACGGTATTTCTTGCGGTGGCTGACGAAGGTGCGCCCCACGCTGGGCGAGCTTTTCATCCTGGGCGACCTGTTCGAGTTTTTCTTTGAATATCGCCACGCGGTGCCGAAGGGTTTTACGCGGCTGCTGGGGCGGCTGGCCGAGCTGGCCGATGAAGGGGTGCGCATCCACTATTTCGTGGGCAACCACGACCTGTGGCTGAAAAACTATCTGACCGAGGAAGCAGGGATGCAGGTGTATTGGGCGCCTGAGCGCATTGAGCGGTTCGGGCGGGAAATGCTGGTGGGTCACGGCGACGGGCTGAGCCCTTTCGACGGGAAGTATCGGCGGCTGAAGCGGCTGTTTACCAATCCGCTGGCCCAATGGCTCTATCGGTGGCTGCATCCCGACGTGGGCATTCCGCTGGCGCGCTATTTTTCGCAACAAAGTCGGGAAGCGCAACTGCCCACCGACGCCCGGCCCTTCGACCCGCAAAAAGACGGCCTCGTCCTGTTTGCCCGACAATGGGCACAAGCACATCCGTCGGTGCGTTACATCATTATGGGACATCGACACATCGCCCACCGCATGCAGGTGAGCGAACAGTGCACCTACTACAACGTCGGCGACTGGCTTCACCTTTTCACCTACGGGCAACTGACGGCGGAAGGGATGCACCTGTGGCAATATCTGCCCGGCGAGGATGCCGTCCGCCCGCTGGGTGCCGATGAAATCGTCAGGAACGTATGATCCGCTGGCTTCTGGCGGCCCTGCCGCTGTTGTGGGCCTGGCAACCGCAACTGGAATGGAAGCATCCGACCGTGCTGGTGCGCTTTCATCCCGAGACGGGCTACACCTATGCGGCCGACGCCTCGGGACAGGTGACGGCGCTGGACGAAGCGGGCCGCGAAGTGGCCGCCAACCAATGGGCGTGGAAAGGCCGTCTGATCGACATCGACGCCTTGCAGGGCGGCGAGTGTCTGCTCACCTTCGAGGGCACCTTCTCGTCGGTGGTGGTGGATCCCTATCTGGGCGAACGCCTGACCATCGACTGGGCGGATTACCTGCCGTGGGAAGTGCAGGCGGTGTGCGCCTCTCGCTATGGCTGGCTGTGGATTTACGATGCAGCGTCAGGGCGGCTGCGGCGGCTGAACCGTCGGATGGAAATGGAATTTGAAAGTGCGCCGCTGAGCCATTATGAAGCCGGCGCCGCAGCGCCCACCTTTATGCGCGAGCGGGACGGCCGCCTCTACACGGCCATTCCCGGCAGCGGCATCTGGGTGTGGGACATCT
>JALVCQ010000150.1 GCA_027009805.1 Bacteroidota bacterium | reverse complement strand
CATTCACACCGCCGGGTGGGCTTTTCTGGTGGTGCGGGTGTGGATGGCGGCGGGGGTGTCGTCTGTGACCGTGGGCGTGGCGGCGGCGGCGCTGCTGGTGATGACTCAGCGGGTCGGCTGCGGCCGCCATTCTCTGTGGGAAGGGTTGGCCGGCATCGGCATCGGCGGCCTCGTGGGATGGCTGACCGTCCCTATCGGATGATGGTCGAGCGGTTGGTGGCCGCCCAGATGCCGATGCCGTTTTTCACGTTGGAATAGATGGTGGCCGGTGCTTCGAACAGACCGCCCCTGTTTTGGGCGGCCTGATAGCTCCGCAGATAGCGTTCGGCGTCTTCCGAGAGGGTGATAACCGTCCAGCGGATGTGGCAGGAGTCCACGTTGGGATGACCACATTGGTCGAGGGTGGCTGAGTCCAGCGACCACTCGATCCATCCGGTTTTGTCGGTAAAGAGCCGGTCGTCGAAGAGGAACGGGTCGTAGTAATATTCATCCTCGGCATCCGGTGCGGGAGCAGGCACCACCACCGTTCCAGCCACCACCTGATAGGGGATGACGGCTTCGGCGCCGCCGCTGCCCGCCCCGGCGTAATACACAATCAACGAAGGATAGGCCATATAGGCGCCCACTTCCGGAAGGTCGTCGATTTCGAGGCGCCACGAAACCGCCGGCGAGCGGGTGGAACTGGTCGGCTCGGCCCGTACCGTCACCGGCGGCGGCACCGTCGTTTCCGCCTCGATGGCGCCCAGGCTGTCGGAAGATGCCCGCAACCGATAGGTCTTGCCGGCTTGCGGACGCAACGACGGCAAGGCGATCCACCGGGCGCCTTCCGCCGTATAGGTGCTGTCGTGAATGGTCCGGTCGTTTTCTTGAATGGTCACGTGGACGTTGCCGTGCACGAGGAAATCCTGGCTCACCGGCCCGATCGTCGGCTGAGACTGCGTGAAGGTGATTTCCCACAGCGGCTTGTAAGGCGCAAACAACGAGTTGACCACCAGCCTGGGCGGCTCTTCGGGCACTTCCACTTCGAGGGTCCGTTCGCAAGCGGCCCAGAGAACCATAAAAACGAACAATCCGACCAGCGAAAAAATACGTTTCATGACCGATTTTTCAAAAATTCATGCAGGTGTTGAATCCCGCCCGATACGTTAACGACCCGATAGCCTTGCTCTTGCATAAAACGGCTCAGCATCTCACTTTGTTGTCCGGCGTCGCATACGACTACGTATGTTTTGTCGGTGGGCCATTCGAGAAACGCATTCCATGCTTGCTGGAAGGGAACGGGTTTCCATGTGATGGCGGGCGGCAGGTCGGGGATGGGTTCGGGGCGGCTTCGCAGGTCCACAAGCACCGTTTCTTGACTATCCGCCGACGGCGGTTCGACGGACGATGACGGTTTTACCGGGGGCGCCAACACCGACTGGATAAGGTCTTCCACCGGCATGGCGGCCAGCAGTTCGCGGATTTTATTTGGGTGGGTGCGCGTGGCGACGTGGCGGCTCGCCAGCGCGCAAAATTCTTTGCCCGTGTAGGCCATGTCAAAAGTGCCGATGGCCCGGGCCGTTTTCATGATTTCATCTTTGGGCATAAACAGCAGCGGTCGCCAGATGGGCACGGTTGTCATCTGTTGGAGCAGGGCCAGGTTGTGAATAGTCTGGGTCGAGACCTGCCCCATTGCTTCACCGGTGACCAGCCCCACTGTGTCGGGATCGTCGGCGATGAGCGCCTCGCCCACCCGATAGAAGAAGACCTTCAGCAGCAGGTTCTGAAACCGCTCGGGCTGCGCCTTGATGGCGGCGATGATGGGCGCAAAGTCGATGATCCGCAACTCGGAGGCATACTGTCCGCTATGCCGCTCGACCAGCAGGCGGTGCAGCGCCGCCGCCTTGTCGCGCTGGACGTCCCCGCCGAGGTCGAAATAGACGAAGTCGAGCGCCACGCCGCTGCGGTAGGCCATCCAGGCGGCCACGGGCGAGTCGATGCCCCCCGAAAACAGCATCAGGCTGCGCCCCGTAAATCCCACCGGCAGCCCGCCCATCCCGGGCACCTTTTCCGTAAAGAGAAAAATCCCGTCGTCCCGCACCTCCACGTAGCAAAACACATCCGGCGCGGTCAGGTCCACGCCCCGGCTCACCCCGTAGAGCCGATCGCCCAGCGCCACCTCGCTGTCCCGTCGTTTCCACAAAAAATGCCCTTTCCGCTTTTTGAGCGCCACCCGCGTCCGCACCCCGAAAGTGCGCCCTTCCACCGCCGGCCGAAAGAAGTCCGCGATCGTGTCGTAAAGCGCTTCCGGCGGCCCCAGCGGCAACACCTTCACCCGAGCAAAAAACTGAATCCCGGGCACCGCCCGCAGCGCCGCCGACACATCCCGCATGCTCTTGACCAGCAGATGATCCCACCCCGCCTTCACCTTGAACGGATCGTCCGGATACCGGCGCCGAAGCGTTGCCAGCACGTTGTCCTGC
>JALVCQ010000149.1 GCA_027009805.1 Bacteroidota bacterium | reverse complement strand
CATATGTCGAGGAGCACATTCACGGTCACACCGATAAAATTACTGACCGTTTGCCAGCGGAATGCCGATGAAAACGAAAGCACCACAATGACAGGCAAAAGCAACACCCGCAGCAAGGGAACAAACAGCAACCATCGGAAAACATGGTAGGATTCCTCATAAGCCGGCTTGATAAACGACACCGCCCAGGGAAGATTCACGGTCAGCAACAATGCCACACCCACGGAAATGAGAAAAGCCATTGACAGCGTCTGATGAAACAACTTTCGGGCTTCCTCCCACTGTTTCTCCGCCATGTGACGACTGATGAGCGGCACAGCCACCATGCTGATGGCCCGCCATGAGACTTCCACCAGAACGGAAAACAAAACGCTCAGCCCGTAAATACCGGCTTTTGCCAGTGAGAGAAACTTCCCAACCAGGATCATGTCCACATGCCGGAAAAGCATCGACGGCAAGCCGTTAAGGGCTGCGTGGAAGTTATATGCCCATAGTTCCTTCCACTGTTTTCGGGAAAGGCTGCGCCGCCGCGGCCATGCCCAGCGCGGGGAAGGCTTCAAAGAAAGCCACAGCCCCGCCACCGCCGCGAGCGGCGCCGCGGCAAACAGATAGAAAAAGGTGTCGATGTCAATCCATCCGGCGGCATAGGCCAGAATCACCAGCGTATTGGGCAGGCGTGCGCCCACTTCCAGCCAGAAGGTGGCGTTGACCGTGCGCAGATGCAGCCGCTGAATGGCATTGAGGACGGCCGCATAGGCCAACAGCATCGTATAGGGGATGATAAGCAGGCCGTATCGAGCGAACAGGCCGGTGCCGTCTTCATAAGCCGACACCCATTGCGTCCGGAATACCAGCACCGGAATCGACAACAAAGCCGTCACCAGCACCGGATACAGAAGAATTGTTCCCATCAAGGCGTCCGCCTCGCCTTTTTCCCGCCACAAGGGAAAATACCGAATGGCCACCGCCGGCATGCCCGCCCCCACCAGAAGAATGGCAAAGCTGGACCACGACACGATCAAGCGCGTCATCCCATACTCGGGCACGTCCAGCACCTCCGGAAACAAATAGCCGGCATTGAGATAGCCGATGAGCATCCCGAGCAGAATCCACCACAGGTTCAGGATACTTTGTCGGGCAACGACTCCCATTAACTTACCAGTTGTTGGATGAAAGACCGGGCCAACGGCGGATAAATCAGGAGCATATACACCACGCCCACCACGCTTCCCCAGAAATGGGCCGAATGATTGACGTGCTGGTCGGGTTTGCGGGCCATATAGGCGGAAAAGACCAGATAGCCCACACCGAGCACCACCGCAGGCACCGGCAGGATGCCCCATATCAGGAGCGTGGCCCAGGGGGCCAACAAGATGCTGGCAAAAAGCACAGCCGCCACAGCACCGGAAGCGCCTACGCTCAAATACGCGGGGTCATTCCGGTGTTTGCGATAGGTGCCCACTTCGGAAAGGATGCCGCCTGCCAGAAACAACCCCAGAAAAAACCACGGTCCCGCGGCGCCCTTCACCTCCCGCAAAAATCCCTCCACCTCCCGACCAAACATATAGAACACCAACACGTTGACGATCAGATGCCACATGTCGGCATGCACAAAGATGCTGGTCAGCCACCGGCCCCATTGGCGGTGATGTGCCACGGCATACGGCGAAAAAGCCATGCGGCGCCACCAGCGGGGATTCCGCCACGCCACCAGGCTTACGCCCACGATCAGGAGCGAAAGGACGTCGGTCATCATCATGGGCGGGGCGGCAATTGGGCCAACAGGAAGAGGACAGCCATCCGGACGGCCACGCCGTTTTCCACCTGTTGCAAGATCAGGCTTTCAGGAGCGTCGGCCACCTCACTTTCGATTTCGACGCCGCGGTTCATCGGACCGGGATGCAATACCACCAGCGGTTCCGAGCGGCGGGCCAGGTCTTCTCGTTTGACGGCATAAAACCGATAATACTCTTCCAATGAGGGCAGGTAATTTTCCCGTTGGCGTTCAAGCTGAATGCGCAAAACGTTGATGGCGTCGGCCCATTCGATGACTTTTCGGACGTCAAACTCCACCCGCACGCCGAGGGAGTCGATGTGTCGGGGGATGAGGCTGGGCGGGCCGGCGATGGTGACTTCCGCCCCCATCTTCACCAGACAAAAGATGTTGGACAGGGCCACGCGGGAATGTCGGATGTCTCCGATAATGCCCACCCGCAAGCCGCGAAGGGCGCCGAAATGTTCACGCAACGAAAACGCGTCCAGCAGCGCTTGGGTGGGATGCTCGTGCGTGCCGTCGCCGGCGTTGATGACGTTGGCGGGAATCCGGCGGGCCAAAAAGTGGGGTGCACCGGGATGCGGGTGGCGGATAACCACCATATCGACGTGCATGGCCAGGATGTTCTGGACCGTATCCAGCAGGGTCTCGCCCTTCTTGACCGATGAAGTGGCTGCACTGAAATTCACCACGTCCGCC
>JALVCQ010000148.1 GCA_027009805.1 Bacteroidota bacterium | reverse complement strand
GGCCTGGATGTCCAATCGGGCGGCGGGCGTGGTGGTCCCGATGCCCACTTCCTGTGCACACAAGGGGGCGACCACCGCCCCAAAGGCCCAAACAACCAGGGGCCATACGCCGAATCGTGTGTTCTGAACTTTCATCATACGCCTAATTTTAATGGTTCACCACGCAAATATAAAAATGACGAAATAATAACCAACGCAAAAGCATATCAAGGCACTCCATCGTATCGGTATTTATATTTACTGATCATGACTTTACGGTAAACTTGATGACGTTTGCCATCCATTTTAGTTGTCAGCCCCCGCCGGCTGAGCGAGATCGCAGCCATGCGGGGGATTCGGCGCCTTCCGCCCCTTCGACTCCGCTCAGGGAGCGGAAGGGGGGAAGGCGCAGGGAGCGGCCTTGTTAGCAACCTGATGTGATAAAACAATTGTAGGGGCGCAGCAGTGCTGCACCCATACCCGTTCATTGGCGGCAATGTCGGCGGGGCATGGTTTTGTAGGGGCGACCGGGCCGGTCGCCCCTACATCCACCCGCTGGCTGAGCGGAGTCGAAGCCGAGAGGGGGGAGATGGGATTCCTTCCGCGTCCTTCGGCTCCGCTCAGGGAGCGGAAGGGGGGATGTTCAGGGGCGGGAGAAGGAATACTCAGGGAGCAGCCTTGTTAGCAACCTGATGTGATAAAACAATTGTATGGGCGCAGCGGCGCTGCGCCCTTTGTCATAAATAAATAACCCCACCCGGCCTCCCCTTGAAAAGGGGAGGAGCTTCTTAAATGGTTCGCGTGAGGGGCCCGGAGGGCGCCGAGCCGCCAGGCGAGGCGGACCGCCCTTCGACAAGCTCAGGGACCGCCGCCCGTGGAAAACACCCGCTGGCTGAGCGAAGTCGAAGCCACGCGGGTGGTGCAGGGTGTGGAGTGGGATGGTGGGCGGGCCGAGGCGGACAGCCCTTCGACAAACTCAGGGACCGCCGAGCCCGCAGGGGCCCGACCCGAAGGCGCCGACCGCGCCCGCTGCCTGAGCTTGTCGAAGGCAACGGGCGAAAGGCGCCGAAGGGGCACGCCCAAACAGGCATTATCGATTAAAAGAAGCCGCCCTTTTTCTTTTGCTCGGGAGTATGCTCTTCGGGGGCGACCAGTCGGGTGGAGATTTTTCGGACGCGGCCTTTGTGGAAGTTGTAGGTCAGTCGAAAGCCGAATGCGTCGATGATCCCCGGGAATTGGATGTCTTGAAAGCGCTCGAAGTGGGCCACCTGCTGGTAGGTCGGATTGGAATAGTCGATGATGGGCTCGATGGGCGGGAAATAGAATGCCGTCAGTTGCCATTGGCGTTTGGGGCCGAAGTCTTTTCGGACAAAGAGGAGCATGCCGGCGATGCCACCCGAGCTGGTGGTATAGCCCAGGGGGGTGATGCGGCGCATGCCGTTTTTCATGTATATGGCGCCGGTCTGGAGATTCCAGGGGGCATATGAATAGACCACGCCCATCTGGCCGAACCAGTCGGAGATGGTGTGCGTTTGCCCGCTGGTGGTGAGGGATTGGCGATACCATCGCCCGTTAGCGAAGAAGACCAGCCCGGGCAAGCCGAGGGGGAGGCCGAGGTTGCCCTTGACGCCCCATTCCCGGAAGCGGCCTGCGTGTTCGTATTGCAGGATGAGGGTGTCGCCGTTGAGGCGGCCGTCGAGGGCGATGTAGCGGGGCGTTTCGTTCCAATAGGGTTCGAGGCGAAGGGCGCCCCGGAGGGCCCGCAGCGCCAGCGAGGTGCGGTGTTCGTAGGCGGGGCGCAGCATGGGGTTGCCTTCCTGAAAGATAAGGGCGTCGAGCTGGGTGCGGACGGGGTTGAGCTGCGTGAGGGTGGGATAAGCAATCTGCCCGCGGTATTGGGCTTTGATGGAAAGCATGGGGTGCGGGTTCCACATCACATCGACGGCGGGGGCGGGCATGACCGAGTAATATTGGGGCAGACTATCATAGGTCATCGTTACGGCTTCGAGGGCCGAGCCCACCTTGACGCCCCACCCTTTGCGCTGATAGCCGAAATAGCCGTAGAGCTGATGCACCCGGCGCCGATAGGGGAAGGAGTCGGCTACGAATGGGAAGCCGTCCCTACCCTGCTCGACCGCCTCGTTCCGATGGAATGCCTTGTGGGCATAGCCGCCGGAGAAGGTGGCATAGCGTCCGAGGGCGTAGTCGCCTTCCACATAGAGGGAGGTGTTGCTTTCGGTGCGGCGGCGTTGTTCCTGATAGGTGCCGCCGGGCATCCAGCGGATGGTGGTGCGGCTCTCGTCATGGCCCCACTGTTGCTGAAGCTGGGCCCGCAGTTCGGCCCGGGGTGATACTCTGGCATGATAGCGTCCCGTCAGGGTATGATCCTGCGATTGGTCCACGGAGACATTGACCTGGCCGATCTCGGTGCTGTCGGGGAAGGTCAGCAGATAGCGGGAGGAGTCGAGCACAGGCATCAACGGGGATTCGAAGGCCCATTCCACGTTGATCTGGTGGCCGTCGGCGGGGAAGAAGTCCCAGTCGAGCTGTCCACTGGCATTCCAGAAGTCATATCGTCCGGAAAAGGCGTCATCCGGCGGGCGCATTTGCATCCAGCCGTCGGAGAGGCGGCGCTCGTCGAGCTTTCGAAGCGAGACCCAGCCGGCGTAGTTGTAAAGCGCCGCATGCCACGAATGGGGGCCGGCGGCATAGGTGCCCTGCAACCACCCGTTGGTATTGACAATCGGAAATTCGTTGTATTTCCTCGACGGCGAGAGGGCCGTCATCTGGCTGGCGTTGAGCTGGACGCCGCGGTAGTCTTCGAAGAGGATGACGTTAATCACGGCCGAATAGCCTTCCAGTCCGTAACGTCCGGCGGGGTTTCGCTGGATTTCGACCTTGCGGATGCGTTCGGGCGGGAGGTTTTTAATGTAGCGGGCGTCTTTTTCCATGCCGTTGACCAGCAGCAGGATGTGGGCATCGCCGTCGAGCCGCAGCTCATCGGTATGCGGCAGATACGACATCCCGGGCAGTTTTTCGAGCACTTCGCGGGCCGATGCGGCCTGTTTGCGGAGGCTGTCGGTGATGATGTAGGCTTCACGATCCACGCTCACCTTCTCGGCGGAAGCGCTGACGGTGGCTTCTTTCAGGGCCACGGCCGAGGGGCGCAGCATGATCGTTCCCCAATATCGGTCGGACTGCACATCCCAATGGAGGGTGTCGGACCGGTAGCCCAGCATCCGGATGATGACGGCATACCGGCCGGCGGGGACGCTCACCTCGAAGTAGCCTTTTTCGGTGGTGATGGCCCAATAGCGCGTGCTATCGACAAGGTTTTGCATCAACACAGCGGCAGCGGGCAGCGGCTCGTGCCGCTCGGCATCAAGAATGCGTCCCGTAACGGAATAGGTCTTCTGGGCCGCAGCAGCAAAGGCAAGGCAACCCACACATAACAGTCCGAACAGCTTCTTCATGATGATTGGCGTTTCACTTGGAACGGGAAAGGGGGGAAAGAGGTTACAGGGGATGGTTTTCTACCACACAAGATGCATGTTTAAGCATCCAGAATTTTGCATCAAGTGTCAGCCATCCTTCTTGCTGAGCAACGCTACCGCTAATGCCCAATAATAAAATGTGGACTTATCGGGTAATCTTTTCAGGCGGTTCAAAAAATTCCAGTTCGGGTCTTGAATATCCCATTTGCTGATGTCATGCCCTTTATACAGGGTAATGGGTGTGAGGTCGTTGGTTAAAATCTTAGCCGCCAGATACGCAATCCGTCCAGCGGCGGCAATGGCATCCTCAATCCGGAAATGGCCCGTCATTAAGAATGAGCCCAACGAACGTATTCCACGTTGCAATTCATTAAACTTTCGTTGGTCGTCTTCCGAACGCTGGCGATTTCTTCGAGCAAGGATAACACAAGTATCAATGATATCGCATAATACGACATCGGGGGTGAAATCACGTTTTCGATAAGCGATTTCCCGTTCGGCGATTGCCTTGAAACTTTTCGCCACCACTTCAACGTCCTCAATCTGCTCAAACAACCTACTTAAATCGAAAAGTTGTTTACAGATTTCCAGGGAAAACCGCTGACCTCTCTTGTAATAAGGGATACCGATTGTTTCCGGTGCAAAGGCCGTTAGTTTATCTCCCGTAATGGCGTCAATCGTCGGGACTACGACCTTCGTTTCGGCATCCGTTTCAATCCACGGGGCCCGTATGGGCAACTCCACATACGCCGGATACATAGGTTCGTCCCTCAAAACATCTAACAAAATAGAACCGGAACCCGAGCGAGAGGTCTCAAAGAAAAACTTGTAATGCGCCTTGGGTATTCCCGGCTGATAACTGCGACGTTCATCCAACTGCCATCGTGTAAAGCGGGAGTTGGCAGTCACTTTATTTAAGATAGCTTCGAGCTTCTCTCTCTCCACATTAGCAATAATGTCAATGTCAATTGAAAATCGATTGCCTTCTTCCAGCAAAAGCAGCAAACTGGTGCCGCCTTTGAATACAAAATCGAGCCCATTTACCCTTAATGCTTCCAATAAGTGCAGGGCATAAATCACCTTTTCGAGAATGATCGGGTCAATGCGTGCCGGCCTCGCTTGATTAACGCATCGCTGCAACCATGCGTCCGTAAAACAATGCGCTTTAATCATCAATAATGTCTTTTACCAGATGATAAACATGTTGGCGCATAAAGTCCTTTATTTCTTGCGCTCTTACTCTTCTTCTTGCATAGCCGAACAATCGGGTGAAATTGATGCGGTATTTACCGATGGCGTTCTCGTAAATTTCGATGAGTTCACTGCCCTGTAAATAATAAAAAAAGCGCTTCTCTACAAATAGATCGACCAGTATTTTTTCAAGGGTTGGAACGGCGAAGGTGGTTTTATCTATGGTTCGCTTCGTCAAGGGGGCTCTGGAAATCAGCCGCTTGACAATGAGTGGTTGTATGCTTTCCGAGATATAAAAATCAATCACCTGACCATTCGGCTTCAGAAAAACCTCTTTTTTAGGAAACTTATCCTTGATAAAGTAAAATACCTCTTCTTCAAAATCCTTTTCTACTTCTATAAAAATCGTGGACTGCGTGAGCTGATGTCGGGTAAATTCATTTAACCATGCCGTCTCCCAGATGCAATACCTGACCTGATCAAACCCACTGGCAAGCGACCGACCCACCTTTCGAAGCCCAGACGAAATGGAAGGCGCGTATTCCGGCTTATCAACAATCACATAAACTCCTCGCTTAATGACATGAATGATGTTTTTCTTTTTCAGGTAATGCACCCGCGACCTGAAAGTGGCTTTTTTCAATTCGGGTTCAAAATCCCTGTAAAATTGAAAGAGCTCCTCACTGGTAAAGGGGCCTTTCCCCTTAAAAGCCGCTATCAGCTTCTTTTCCAATATTTGCAGCCTCACCAAAATCAAATTTTTGCCAAAAGTAGCGAAGTTTGGCAAAAGTTGGATTTTCAACAAACGCCAAAAAATCGGGAAATTGGCAAAAGTTGAATTTTGCCGGGAAGGTGGGCGGCGGCATTATTTCTGCGCTTGCCGCCGCTGCTGATAGTCATCGCAGATGTCGGTGAGGGGGCATTGGTCGCACAGCGGTTTTCGGGCTTTGCAGACGTAGCGGCCGTGGAGGATGAGCCAGTGATGGAAGCGGATGCGTTCATCGGGCGGGACGATTTGGAGGAGGGCCTTTTCGACCTGTTCGGGCGTTTTGAGGTGGGGCGGGACGAGGCCCAGCCGTTTGCTGACGCGAAACACGTGCGTATCGACGGGCAGGGCGGGCAGGTTGAAGAGGACGGCCCCCAGGACGTTGGCGGTTTTTCGGCCCACGCCGGGGATTTTTTGCAGCTCTTCCAGCGTGCGCGGCAGTTGCCCGCCGTATTCATTCACAATTTTTTGCGCCGCCTTAACGAGCGAGCGGGCTTTTGAGTTGGGATAGGAGATGCTGCGGATGACGCGGGCCACTTCTTCCGGGCGGGCCTTTGCCAGCGCTTCAAAGTCGGGATATTTCTCAAAAAACGCCGGCGTGGTGGCATTCACGCGCACGTCGGTACACTGGGCAGAGAGCACCACCGCCACAAACAGCTCATACGGCGTTCGATAGTTCAGTTCGGTGGTGGGTTCGGGATTGATTTTAGAAAAGATTTCGATGATGCGGCGGACTTTTTCTTCGGGCGTCATAGGGGTTTATGTTAAAGGTTGCAAAGTGGTTTGGGTGGGCGAGACGTCCAGCCGATAGGGGATGCCCAGCATCAGCGGGTGCTGACCGGGGAAGTGGCCCGCGGGGGCGCCGAAAGCCACGGGGAAAGAATACCCTTCCAGGCGGCGGGCGATAATCTCATAAGCCGAAAGTTCGATGGCATGGGGCGGGTCGTTGTCTTTCATCCGCGTCATGCCGCCGATGACGATGCCGGCCAGCCGTTCCAGCGTGCCGCGGCGGCGGAGCATGAGCATGAGGCGGTCGATATGATAGAGGTATTCGTCCACATCTTCAAGGAAAAGGATTTTTCCCTCGGGGTCGAGGTCTGAGGGGCTGCCTGCGAGCGAGGCCAGCACCGAGAGGTTTCCGCCGACGAGGATGCCCTGGGCGGTGCCCGGTCGGTTCCACGGCCACGCCGGCCACGAAAGGGCGGGCATGGTGCCTGATGCCATGATGTTCAGCGCCGCGGAGAAGGAGGCCGTTTCCTGTGGGCAATGGTCTTTGAGCAATAGGGGCATGGTGGCGTGGAGGGTGGCCACCTGACAACAGCGCTGGGCGTGCATGTGAAGGGCGGTGACGTCGCTGAAGCCGACGATCCATTTGGGGTCGTTTTTCAGGGATGTCCAGTCGATCCGGTCCAGCACGGCCGCGGCGCCGTATCCGCCGCGGGCCAGCCACACGGCCCGCACGGAGGGGTCGGCCAGGAGTTCGGAGAAATCGGCCGCCCGTTCGGCTTCCGACCCCGCAAAGCAGCGGTCCCGCCGGCCGATGGTACGTCCCAGGCGCACCCGATAGCCGTGCTGTTGCAATACGTCCACGGCGGGGCGCACGTCTTCCGCCGTCACGTGGCGCGACAACGCCGCCAGCGCCACCCCATCGCCCGCCCGAAGTGGCGGTGGAATCCGATAACTTTGCGCCTTCATGCAATGCCCTTCACAGGCTCCAAAAATAGCAGGATGCCATCACCCAAGCGACATCTCGTCACTGCTGCCCTACCCTACGGCAACGGCCCCATCCACATCGGCCATCTGGCGGGCGTCTATCTGCCCGCCGACATCTACGCCCGTTTTCTGCGGCTGCGCGGCGAAGACGTGATCTACATCTGCGGTCAGGACGAGCACGGCGTGGCCGTCACCATGAAAGCACGGGAAGAAGGAAAGTCGCCCCGCGAAATCGTGGACTTTTACTACGAGCAGTCAAAACGGTCATTTGCCGACTTCGGCATTTCCTTCGACATATACCACCGCACGTCCGCTCCGCTGCATCATCGGACGGCACAGGAGTTTTTCCTCACGCTTTACGCCAAAGGCGTTTTAGAGGAGAAAGAAACCGAGCAGTTTTACGATCCGGAAGCCCGTCAGTTTCTGGCCGACCGTTACATTGAAGGCACCTGTCCGCATTGCGGTTACGAGCACGCCTACGGCGACCAATGCGAAAAGTGCGGCAGCAGCCTGAGCCCTGATGAGCTCATCAACCCGCGTTCGCGGTTGAGCCGGGCCACGCCGGTGAAGAAAAAGACCCGCCATTTTTACCTGCCGCTCAATCAATATGAAGGCTGGCTGCGCCGGTGGATTCTCGAAGAACATGCCCACGACTGGAAGCCTAACGTGCTGGGGCAATGCAAGTCGTGGCTGGATGCGGGTCTGCGGCCGCGGGCCATCACGCGGGATCTGGACTGGGGCGTGCCCGTGCCGCTGCCCGGCTATGAGGGCAAGGTGCTATACGTCTGGTTCGATGCGCCCATCGGCTACATCTCGGCCACCAAAGCATGGGCGGAAGCACAGGGCGATCCCGAGCGGTGGAAAACCTACTGGCAAGACGAAGGCACCGCCCTGGTGCATTTCCTCGGAAAAGACAACATCGTCTTTCATGCCATCATCTTTCCGGTGATGCTGAAAGCGCACGGCGACTACGTCCTGCCGGCCAACGTGCCCGCCAATGAATACATGAACCTCGAAGGCGGCAAGGTCTCGACGTCCCGCAACCATGCCGTGTGGCTGCATGAATATCTGCGGGAGTTTCCGGGCAAGCAAGACGTGCTGCGCTACGTCCTGACGGCCTTGATGCCCGAGACCAAAGACAGCGAGTTTACGTGGAAAGCCTATCAGCAGCGAAATAATGAAGAGCTGGTGTCGGTGCTGGGGAATTTCGTCAACCGCGTGCTGGTGCTCATCCACCGCTTTTTTGACGGCCGCCTGCCGGAAGCCCGCCTGCTGGAAATCGACCAGCAGGTGCTGGCGGTGGGTCGGGAAGCCTTTGCGCGGGTGGAGCAGTCGCTGCGGCGTTTTCGGTTTCGGGAGGCGTTGCATCAGATGATGGCCGTGGCCCGGGAAGGCAATAAATATCTGACCGAACAGGAGCCCTGGAAGCTCATCAAGACCGATCGGGAACGGGCCGCCGCCGTCCTGCACACCAGCGCCCAGCTCACCGCTTACCTGACGGCCCTGGCGGCACCCTTCCTGCCCTTCACCGCCGAGCGCCTTCGGCAATGGCTCCACCTCGACATGCTGCGCTGGGATCCCGACGTCCTGACGCTCACCGCCGGCCAGCCCATCGACAAAGGTGCCCACCTTTTTGAAAAGATTGGCGACGAGGTGGTGACCCGCCAGCGGGAAAAATTAGCACAGGCGGCGGCGCCTGCCCCTCAAACGCCCCCCGTCAAGCCTATCATCACCTTTGACGATTTCAGCAAGATCGACCTCCGCACCGGCATCATCCGCAGCGCGGAGAAGATGAAAGGCGCGAAAAAACTCCTCAAACTCACCGTAGATATCGGCGGCGAGGTGCGGCAGGTGGTGGCCGGCATTGCCGAGCACTATGCCCCGGAGGAATTACCGGGCCGGCGGGTGGTGTTGGTGGCTAATCTGGCCCCGCGGAAGCTGCGGGGCGTCGAGTCGCAAGGCATGCTGCTGATGGCGGACGACCCGCAATCGGGGCGGCTGGTCTTCATCGGCCCCTTGGAAGCGGTGCCGCCGGGTGCCGCTGTGCGATAGACCGGGGGGCCGAGATATCTTTCCGATAAAACATGCCCGCAAATCGAATGCGGGAAATGGCCTCGTAAGCCTTCCGTCGGGCGTCTGAACGGTCGGCGCCATGCGCGGATACAGCCAACACCCGACCGCCGGCAGTGACGTAACGGCCATTCTCAAATCGGGTGCCGGCATGAAAAACCGTCACGCCGTCAATGGCTTCGGCCTCCG
>JALVCQ010000147.1 GCA_027009805.1 Bacteroidota bacterium | reverse complement strand
GTGGTCTCGGCAAGGTTCTCAGGGTTGGGATGCGTGGTCAGCGTGTGATAGTCGGCGATGAAGAAATAGCAGGGATACTTTTCCTGCGCCGCTACAAACTGCCGAATGGCACCGAAATAGTTCCCGAGGTGAAGGTGTCCGGTGGCCCGCAGACCGCTGACCACCACGTCCGGAAACTGCGGTGCGGTTTCCTTATCGCCGCTCATTGGGGTTTCTGGGCTTTAAGAAACTGGTCGAGCACGTAATTCAAAATGCCGCCGGCTTTGTAATATTCGATTTCCACATCCGAGTCCAGCCGGAGTTTGACGTCAAATTCTTTGATGACGCGGCCGGCATTGTCTTTGACGCGCACCCGCAACGTCTGCCCGGGGCGCAGCCCGCCTTCGAGGCCGGCGATTTCATAGACCTCGTCGCCTTTGAGGCCCAGCGTGTCGGCGTTTTCGTCCGGCATGAACTGGAGGGGCAGCACGCCCATTCCCACGAGGTTGCTGCGGTGAATCCGTTCGAAGCTGTCGGCGATGACGGCCCGCACGCCCAGCAGGCGCGTGCCCTTGGCGGCCCAGTCGCGGGACGACCCCGTGCCGTATTCCTTGCCGGCCAGCACCAGCAGCGGCACGCCCTCACCGGCATATTGCTGGGCGGCTTCAAAGACGGTGGTCTCGGTGCCGTCGGGCCAGTGACGCGTCCAGCCGCCTTCCCGATCCACTAACTGGTTGCGGAGGCGGATGTTGCCAAAGGTGCCCCGAATCATCACCTCGTGATTGCCCCGCCGGGAGCCGAAGGAGTTAAACTCCCGCGGCGGGATGCCCCGAGATTGCAGGTATTGGCCCGCCGGCGAGTCGGGCGGGATTACGCCGGCCGGGGAAATATGATCGGTGGTCACCGTGTCGCCTAATTTCAGCAACACGCGGGCGTCATGGATGTCTTTGAACGGCTCAACGGCATAGCTCTCATCAAAGAAAGGCGGCTCTTGAATGTAGGTGGAGTCGGGGTCCCATTCATACAACTGTCCGGTGGGTGCGGGGAGCGATTTCCATCGTTCGTCGCCTTCAAAGGCCGTCCGATAGTTTTCCCGATAAAAGTCGGGGTTCAGGGCTAAATTGAAATATTGCGCGATTTCGTCCATCGAGGGCCAGATGTCCCGAAGATACACCGGCGCCCCGTTGGGGTCGTGCGCCAGCGGTTCGTTTTCAAAGTCGATGTCGATGCGGCCGGCGATAGCGTAGGCCACCACGAGCATCGGCGAGGCCAGGAAGTTCATCCGAATCTTCGGATGGATGCGGGCTTCGAAGTTTCGGTTGCCGGAAAGCACCGAGGCCACTACGAGGTCTTCCCTATCGATGGCTTCGGCCACAGCCGAAGGCAGCGGGCCGCTGTTGCCGATACAGGTGGTGCAGCCGTATCCCACCACGTGGAAGCGCATAGCTTCGAGGAATTCCAGCAGGCCGCTTTCTTCCAGATATTGCGTGACCACCCGCGAGCCGGGTGCCAGGCTGGTCTTCACCCACGGCCGCACTGTCAGGCCGCGTTCCACGGCCTTCTTGGCCACCAGGCCCGCTCCTAACATCACCGTGGGGTTGGAGGTGTTGGTGCAGCTGGTGATAGAGGCAATCACCACCGAGGCATCCGAAAGCTGGACGGTCTCGCCGTCCACGTCGATGGTGGCGGATTTCCGGGATTCCCGCCCGAAGTTGTCTTTGAGTATCCCTTCAATGGAGGCGGGCGCTTCCCGCAGCAGGATTTTGTCGTGCGGGCGCCGCGGGCCCGAGATGGTGGGTTCGATGGTGTTCATATCGATTTCCACCACCTCGCTGTATTCCATCGCTTCACGGCCGGTGCGCCACAGCAGGTTTTCTTTGGCGTAAGCTTCCACCAGCCGGACGTGGTCTTCATCCCGCCCCGTGGCCCGCAGGTATTCGAGGGTGCGCTCGTCGATGGGGAAGTAGGTGGTGGTGCAACCGAACTCCGGCGACATATTGGAAATGGTGGCGCGGTCTTGCACGGTCAGGTGGTCCAGCCCGTCGCCGAAGACTTCCACCAGCTTGCCCACCACGCCCACCTGCCGGAGCCGATGCGTGATGGTGAGCACCAGGTCGGTGGTGGTCACGCCTTCCCGCAGGCGGCCTGTGAGTTTAAGCCCCACCACCGGCGGCTTCAGCATATAGATGGGCTGATCCAGCAGGGCCGCTTCCGCCTCGATGCCGCCCACGCCCCATCCCAGCACGCTCACGCCGCTGACCATCGTGGAATGTGAGTCGGTCCCCACCATCGTGTCGGGAAACACCTCGCCGTTACGGGCCGTCACCACCGACGCCAGATATTCGATGTTAACCTGATGGCAGATGCCCATCCCGGGCGGCAACACACGGAAATTCTCAAAGGCCTGCTCGGCCCATTTTAAGAGTTGATACCGCTCGCGGTTGCGCTTGTATTCCAGCTCCACGTTGCGGTCGAAGGCGTAGAGGGTGCCGAAATAGTCGATCTGAACCGAG
>JALVCQ010000146.1 GCA_027009805.1 Bacteroidota bacterium | reverse complement strand
CTTTCACTTCGGCTGTTTCCAGCACGGGGGCGGCGGGCGGGGTGAGGTCGCGGGCCATGGCCGACACGGTGACGGGCTCGGAAAGCTCACCGAAAGGCGTGATCCCGATGACACGATAATAATAGCGGACGTAATTGCGAACGGTGGCATCCACGAAGTGCATTTCCGGGGTGCTATCCCGAGCATGCCGGAGTCGGGTGTAAGGCATCCGATTCAGGCGCCAATAGGTCTTGCCGCGGTCATCGGAGCGTTCGATCCAGTAGGCTGTCAAGCCTGGATGATCCATCCATTGGAGGGTGATTTTCCCGTCTCCTTCCCGGGCCACAACCCCGATGGGACGCGGGGTCTGGTCCACCACCGCCGTGGCTGCTGCGGCGTCTCCCGCTTCGATGGGATACAAGCTGTCGGGGACGGCCGGCGTCACGGTATATAAGTAGGTCTCGCCCGGTGTGATGGTGGTGTCCACAAATCGAAGTCCGAGACCCTGGGCCGCCAGCCGGTCCATGTCGGCGGCAAACAAGGCAAATGCAAAGCGGTTGCGGAGCAACTCGGCGGCCGCCAGCAGTCCGCTGATGCCTCGGGCCGGCGGCGCAGTCCGGCCGTAGAGCACTTCGGCGGCCATCAGCATGAAGCGGTTGGTGGTGTCCAGCTGCTGCTTCCATGTTTCAGGCGGCCAGGGATGAATGGGCGTCGGCGTGAGTAATTCAGGAAGCCCCAGGTCGCTTTTTTCCAGCCGTCGGCGGTATATCCGATAGCCATATTGAGAAGCCAGCCGCCACGCACCGGGGGTGGTGGGCGCCCATCGCAGCACCACCGAGTCGCCGTAAGAACGGGTAATGACCATGATGGCCGCATGCGGCGAGTCGGCGGCGGGCCGCCCCCGCAAAAGGATCATGCCCATGAGGGCAAAGAGGGTAAGACCTATATGTCGAATCCCGTTCATTATGCCTTTTTATTTGAAAAACATCGTATAGGTGAACGTTCCCCGAAAATCGGTCACCGGTTGCGTGCCGTAAAATCCGCCCTGTGTGTGTCGATAGCTGCCTCGCAGGCTGAAGGTGCCCCACTTTTTAAGCCGATAGGAGGCCGATATCGAGGTCGATAGGGTCTGAGACTTTCCAAAGTCGTTGGACTGCTGCGTATAGCCGGCGGTTGCGGAAAGCCGCATTTTTCGTTCAAAAAGCGGGATGCCGAACGACTGACTGACGCCGTAAGAGGCGGTGGGGCCGCCCGGCTGGGCTTTGTTGAAAAACCAGAACAGCGAGCTGCTCGTATTCCACCGGCGGGGTTTCCGGATGGAATGCGTTAGGTTGATGGAATGCCCCCGAAACGCCGACGTCCAGCCAGACACCAAATTAATATCCTGCATGTCGGAAAAAGCGTATGACAACATCGTCAGATGGCGCAGCCCCCACAGCGAAGAGCGCACCTGAGGCGCCAGCGTGAAGTTTTGTGTGATGATGCGGGAGCGGGGCGTGTCTTGCTGGATGTATGAGCGAAGGCCATAATTGGAATAAGAAGTGGTCACGGTAATCTTCGGAGTGACCATAGCCATGGCCGACACCGACCCGATGATCCGCCGGGTGGTCTCGAGGCGGGTGTGGGCTACGTTGTCTTTTTCCAGACCCAGCGAGCCGCTCATCGAGATTTTACCTTTCATCAGCTGCACGGTGGGGCTGATGGTGAAGCGCATGATGTCGCTGAGCAGATGAATATAGCCCAGCGTGGCATAGCCGGGGCCGATCCAGTCGGCATTGAGGCTCACCGACCAATAAGGCGAAGGCGTCAGGATGAGGCGGTTCTGGGCGGCTATGTCCACCGCTGATGAGAGTCGGGGGGCAAACAAATAAGCGGCCACGGCCGAAGGCACCACGTCGGGCACCACATCCGCATACAGGTCCCGGGAAATGGCGGAAACAGCGCCTTCACTGGTGAAACGGAGCTGACGCCCCAGCGGCACCGACACCGTGATCGACGACACCAAATTTTCCTGCGGCTTCGGGCAGAGGGGCGTGGTGCAGACCAACGAAGTGGTATCATCCTTGGCCTTCATCACCGACAACAACGCCCGCAGCCCTTTGCGATTGTCATAGCCGATTTGCCAGCCCCAATACCACCGCTCATAAATACCGCCGAAATAACGCGTCGAATCGGGCGCCTGTGCCCGACGGCCCCGCCCGTAAAACAGCGCCATGCGAAACTTCCCCGGGCTCAGCTCCACGCCGCCCCCCTCCAGCCGAAGGTCGCCGAACGTGAGCCGAGACATCGAATAAGAAAAAAAGCCGCCGTGAAGCGTCAGCCATCTGGTGAGCCGCAAACTGGCACCGAACTGATTGAAAGGCTGATCGTAAGCGACCAGCCCGTTGCCCAGATACAGATGAAAGGGAAGTTGTACCTGGTCAAAAAGCGTAACGGTGGCGCTCAACATCAAGCGCTCGTTATGATAGGTGGTGGGTTGCAAATACGCCGAACTGCTGCTGCGCCGGACAAACTCCGAGGTGGCCTGCACGTTGCCTGACAGGCGAAACCACTGCGTTTTTGCGCCGGACGTATCGGCCCCCTCCGGTGCCGCCGACCCGCCGACGGCATGAATACACCACAGCCACGTCAGCAGTCGGAGAATATGTCCGAAGAGGGCACGCTTCATCGAGGAAGATTAAGTTGGAAGGTCATTCGGCCGCGGGGACGCAGCACGCCGGGCGTAGGCCGCTCTTCGGCCGGAGCGGTCCATATGTTGAAGAGCACGTGGCGGTGTCGGCGAAGGTCGGCAGCCGTCAAGAGCGGCTGATTCCCGGTGTGTCGTCGCACCCATGCCAGCATGCGGCGGCGTTCCCGCAGGGGGAGTTTTCGGCCGAGGCGGCGCGGGAAGTCCGCCGGGTTCAAGGGAGCAAGATCCGCGAGGGCATGCGTGTGTCCGCGGGCATCGGTGATGAAATAATGGTCGTGTCCCGCTATCCGCATCCGGCGGAGCCGGTTGCCCCGATGCCAGGCATGGCCGGTCTTCCGCTCGAATATCCGGATAAATTCATCTTCCCGCAAAAGACGCCCCAGATGAGCCAGCAACCGCTGCCGGTCCATCTGCGCATACAGGAATATTGCCGAGGAAAATGAGTAAGCGGGCGGCGTAAGCGCCCCTTGAAGGAGAGCGGCACTCAGCGGCGATACAGCGGCAAGCGCACCGCCGGAAAAGCCGACTTGCGCTGAAGCCATGGCGGTCTCTTCGGGCAGGAAAGCCTGCCGAACTTCTGCATCGTTGAGCGGCGAAAGAACGGGGGATATGGAAAGAATGGTGCCCTCCATCCACGGGCGCGGGTTGCCCGGCAACCGGTGCCTGTCAAGGGCCGCATAATAATCTTGATATATCCGCTCATGAAGCAACCGACCGATGCCTTCCCGCCAGTTGACGGCCCCCCGTAAGAATCGGGAAGACGGACTCAAGCGCCCTCCTTGCAGGTCGAACCGATCAAACCATTCCGGCGGGTTGTCCACCCGGCCGTCAAATCCCATCCAGTGGTGGCCCCAGGCAAGAATGCGGGCCGGAACACCATTGAAAAGTGCATCCAGTTTTTCCCGCAGTGTTCGATAGCGGCTCGTGCCGAAATAGTAGGCATAGAGGATGCGTTCGCCGCTTTTCTTGCGTGCATGCGGGAGGGTGTGCCGGGAGATGAAAATGTCCTGACCGCTGACCAGCCGGACACGCTGAATCTGCGTGGGCGTGGTCACCCGACGGTCCACCATCGCCCGGTCGCCGATGGATGCCAACAGATTTTCTTTTCGCTTCGAGATTACCTGAAGGGCATATATCTGTTCGGTTGTGATGCCGGACAGCGGGAAGGTCAGGGTCTTGCGCGTGGGATGATAAGCGGCCGACACCATGGTGGCATCACCGTTGGGCGGCGTCAAGCGCACGTGGAGCGTGCGGGCCGTGTCGGAAAGAAGGTGCGGCATTCCCCGCCGCAGGCGGATATATCCTTCCGGCGTTTCATCCGCCAATACAAACCGCTGCCCTTCTCCTGGATAGGCCGCTTCGATGTTTTCAGCGGGGATTTCTTTCGGGCCGTCGCCGGTGGTAAAACGAACGGTTTTGCTTTCTTCCACGGTCCGGCCGTCCTGGCGGGCGGGTTGCCAGCGGCGCCGGGCAAAATCATATTCTTCGGCGTAAAGGTGAAGCCTGAGTCGGTGTCGCGTGCGGGGACGAAGCATGTCACGAGGCGTCAGCAACGCCGAGTGTTCATCTGCAAGCGTCCATTCGCCGGGCAGCGGTGCGCTCCCGTCGCTTTCATAAAGCGCCATCTGATCCAGCACCACCCGATAGCGGTGAATGATCGGGCGGACTTCGCCATCCACCTCCCGCGGTTCTTCAATTTCGAAAGGCGTGTTTATCGGGAAGAAAAAGGCCGCTTGCGGCGTGGTCATCACGTCCACGTCGGCCTCGCCGTCATCGGGCATCACCTGCGTGATGAGCGGCTGTGTGAAGGGCCCCCTATAAGGGGGACGGCATTCCTGCCCGAGCGTAAAGCGGAAGTTGACGTCGCCTTCCACCAGGCCGCCCAGTGCACTGAACCGGCCGCCCACGGCGCCTTTCATCCATGTCGGGTTGGGCATGCCCGCCTGCAAGGCGGCGCCGGCTTCGCACGAGAGGATTTCCACTTCCCCTTCATAAAACCACAAATCCACAAACATGCCCAGGTCGGCCGCCGCATACGCATACAGCTGACCCATGCCATACCAGCCGTTCATCCCCACCGGCGAAATGCCTGCACATTCCACCGCCCGGTTCAGCTTGCGGATGGTCATGTCATAGCCGGTCAGCAGCCGCAGCCGCCCGTAAAACATCAAAAACTCCAACCGGCCGGTGTTGAAGTCGAGTTGTTGTCCGAGGGCCAGTCCGCCGCCCGCGGCCAACAGTGAGGGCATGCGCATGGGATGATGGGCCGTTCCGCCGGTGATGTTGAGCACTTCCTCGGGGATGGGCGGCGGCGGGTCCAGTTGCGATCCCATCTGGAAATAGGTCTGCGTCCGAGCCAGGGTGATGTCGCCGATGCGCAGTTCGGTCTGAATGGGCGTGCCGCTCGACCACGGGCGCCCAATCCAGATAAACCATGCATCCGGCCCGAAATGCATGCTGACGCGCCCGTTGCCGCATAACATACAGTTGTTGCGCGGCACGGCCACCTGCATCGCAAAGTTGCCATCGAACACGGGCGTGCGCTCGTCTCCGTCGGCGGCATAAGCAAGGGTCAGGCGGGCGTTGCCCCACATCGGCGCCTTATCCCGTCCCGCCGCCGAGAGGCCTTCAAGCGGCGTGTTTCCACCGCTGACCATCCAGAAATCTCCGGTCAGATCGGCCCGTTCAAAACCGCCGCCGGTGCGGGGATTAAAGCTGGCGGAAAGGGCAAGGTCGCCGTTATAGGAGCGGGGATCGCCCGGTGCGCCCAGCGTGGTGGCGGCTTTCAGGCCCATCGAGCCGTCGCCCGTGGGAACAAAGCGGTAACAGGAAGCCGCGCCCCCCGGATTGGGCCCCGCCACCGTCGAATGCGTCGGCGGGCTGCATCGTCCCACAGGCTCGACCCGCATGTTATACCAGGCCCCTCCGCCGAAACCATAAAAAGCCACCGGTCCCGCCGCAATTCCGGCCGGAAAACGCAAGGCCGCATCCACATACCAGTAGCGGTAGCGACTTGCCGCCCGGCCCTTCGTGCCAAACTGGATGACCGCCTCGCCCTCGGCCATCTCGGCAATCGAGGCATCTATTCGCCCCCGAAAGCCGTTGCCATACGTAGCATCCAGAGAATAAAACCGCACGTGTCCCCGCACTTGCGCCACACCCAGGTCTGCATCCAGTCCGATGCTGTCCAGCGTCACCCTTGAAAAGCGGGGCCGCAGGCGCCGCTCGGCCGGGTCGTATCCCACGCCGCCCCAGAACGAAAGCTCGGTGCCGCCCGACAGGCCGCTGCCGGTGCCGCCAAGGTTTTCTATCAAATGAACACTCGCCGCAATGCCCAGGCCGACTTCCATCTCGCCGCCCCGCAGGGTGGGACCATGGAAATCGATCCCATCGATGGAAATGGGAAAGTCGCCGACGCGGTGCGGCGGGCTGGCAAAGCTCCATGTGCCTGCATTGGGGATATGCCGGTAAGTCGGCGGGTCGCCCGGCGTCACCTCGGTGGTCCAGCCCACGCGTTCGAAGCGAATCCCCCGCAACGACAGGCCCGGAATGTTACCCACCTGCCCCGATAACGAAAAGGTGCCGGTCAGATAGGCTGTGACTTCGGCCAACTTCCCATTCCGAAGTTGCATGTTGAAAATGGAAGTGGAGTCCAGTATCAGATGGGCATTGCCTGCGATAGGGAACCGCAACGAATCACGGGGATCAACCACAAAGACGGCGCTGTCCACTAGGCCATGCCGCTGGAAGAGCGTCAGATAGTCGAGCGGTTCGTCTGAAATGGGCACGAAAATTTTCCCCGACGCACGGGCTTCACGAATGGAACCCCGCACCATCGAAAAGCGGAAGGTGTCGAGCGTGCCGCCCCATTGAGCCAGGTCAAGGTGTCTTATCACATTGTGCCCGTAAACCGTCAGCGAAAGGGCGTTGTCGATGATGACATGTCGCACCCCCAGTCGGGTGGGGCCTTCCGGACGCTGAAACAGCGGTGGCAATTCCAGACGGGCCTCCGGAATGGAAATGCCCATCCAGCCGGCCCCGCGCGCACTGTCCGGATAGCCGGCCGGAAAGGTCATCGCCGGCGGGTTCGAGGCCGAGGAAAGGTCCAGCAACACCGTAATGGGTCGGCCCCTGCCGCGCAACTTAAAGGCCGGATTGGCGGCAATGGCCGCGTCGGCCATGCCGCCGGTAAAGATCCATCCGCTGCCGGTTCCCCGCGCGGCGGCTTCCCAACGGGCCTGAAAACGCATCTCCACATGGTGGGAAGGCACCGGATCCACCTCGCCGGATGCCTGCAACGGCAACATCACGTCCCGCGGCATCCGATGACGCAGAAGCAGCTGAACAGCCCGCAGCCCACCACAATAAAATTCGACGTAAGTCCCCGAATCCAGGGTGGCTGTGCCTCCTTCAATCGTCCAGCCTTCCCCCAACGGAATATCTTCGGTCAGACGGAAAGTTTCATTCCCACCCAGCCCTTGCGGCATCAAGCAGGTCGGTGCCACCGTCACGCCCAACCCATGGCCGGGACCGCTGACGGCCGGCACTTCAATCCATGCCGTGATGGCAACATTCGCCTGTCGGGGCGTGAACACAGCGTCGGTAATGCCGATGACCACGTCTCGATCGCCGATTTCCTGATAAATGCCGACGGGCAGGCGAAAGGAGCGCAGCGCCGCCGTTCGTTCCGAGATCTGCTGGCTGGAATGGTCGTTGAGCCACTGGTCCAGCTGTCGAATTTCCGATTGGGCCAGCGAGTCGCCTGTTTCCAGCCACTGCGACAGCCGGTCGCCCAGCGGTGTGGTCGTATGTCGCCCGCGCACCGTCCCCTCATAAATCTCTTTTGCATGGTTGACTTTGAGTCCGGAAAATTCTACTTCAAGGTAAACGGTGGGCTGAAAACTGACAAATTTCAACGGTATCCGCCCGTTCCCGGAGAGATTTCCCGCCCGTCCGCGGCCTTGCACATCATCTATGATCAGGTTAAAATGGCCGATGCGCAAAGTATCTCCGGCACGGATGCGGTCGGAGGCAGGAGAAACGTCGGTGGGCAGGGCAGCCGGAATGCAACTGCATTCCGAAGAAGTGGCTCCCAGCCGGAAACGGGCCGGCGAAGTGGTCAAGTGTGTCGAGTCACATCGCCGCCCGTCTCGACGGATAGAATCAGGCGCCGTTTCGATGGTGGCTTGCCAGACATAGCCTATGTTGCCGCTTTCCATCTCGAAGTCGATGCTGTCTGAGGGGCCGTTGACGGCGGCGATGGTCATGAGCGTGCCGCCGGCATTGTCGGCAAAAAGCAGGGCCTCGGAGCGGCGGAACGTCCTATCCAATACGGGTGTTTTGCCCAGCACGGCGGCGATGCTTTCGCTGGAATCTTTCCGCCAGATACGCAGCCGCACGCTCCGCACTCCCTCGGGACGGATAGCGGGCCGCAGGTGCACCCGAAACATCGGCGTATTATCCGTGACTCTTCCAATTGGTGCAGCAGCCGATGCCGAAAGGCATCCCTCGGCGGCTGCCGAATCATCCGCCACCTGAAAGCGCCACACCGGCCCCCGGGCATAGGGAATATCCTCGCCGTCTTTCAAATACTGAACCTGCCAGTAATAGGTGCCCGTCGGATAGATGGCGGGCGTGCGCCATTCCTGCGGCGAGAAAAGCTCCTCACATTCGTCGCCCATAACGTAATAGCCGCCGGCGGGAACGGCACGGATGTGAGAGTAAATAATTGAGTCGAGCCGCGGCGTTTGGGCCACGACCACCCGGATTCGCTCGGCGGCGCGCGGAAAATGCATCATCGCATCGCCGCGAACGATCGAAAGCAGGTCCGGCGGCGTCGGCGTCAGGGCCTGCGGCGGTGAAACGGCCCAGCGCAACGACACCTGCTCGCCGCTCGGGTAAACCGCATCCAATGCCGGATGGCGGCGCTGCGGCTGCCGAAGACCGAGCGTGAAATGATGCCAGTTGGTGGTCACCGTGGACGTCCGCCCGTCGGCCCACTGAAACCGCGCTGTGGCACGCCATCGGTAAGACCGTCCGCGGGCCAACGACGACGACCAGTTCAAAAAGTTGCCCGCATCATCGACCTGCGTTAAGATGTGAACGGCGGCCCGTTCCGAGTCCACGCCCTGCGAGGCAGCGGGGCCGCTTGGCCAGCGCAAGGTCCGGTGGTTGGTTAATCGCACTTTCCCGTTCAGCGATTCCAGTTCGACGTCAAACACCACCCCCCGCAACTCATCCGAATAGGGGCCGAATCGGACGGTGAGCAACGGGTGACGCCACGGGATGGTGTCGCCTTCCACAGGCCATACGGCCCACAGCCGAAGACTTCCGTCGCCGGCGGTGTCGGGCTGATCATATCGCTGAAAGGCAAACCGCCGAAGGGCTGTCTTCATGTTCAGCGCACCGCACACATCCAATGGGGCCGCTTTGCCGGTGGCGTTGACGGCTTCCACCTGCCAGACGTATTCTTCGGCCCGCGGATCATCCAGCGGCGGGTCGGCTTCCTGATATTGATAATACGGCGCAGTGAGCAGCCGCTCCAGAATCGGCGGATTAACCTCGATGGCTTCCCGCAGCGTCTGCCCTGCATAGCGCGGCGCAATGCGAAGAAGATAGCCGATTTCAACCCCTTCCGGCACGTTCAAGACCGGACGCCACTGAAAAAGCGGCAGCGTCCCGGGGGCAAGCCGGGCGTCATCCATCGGCAGAAGGGCCCGCGGCGGCGTCGGCCACATGATCGAAAATAAGATGCATGGAACCGTCTGACCAATCACCCGCCCTTGCCGATC
>JALVCQ010000145.1 GCA_027009805.1 Bacteroidota bacterium | reverse complement strand
AAATACCACACGGGATAGGTGGAATTATCGCCGTTGACAATCAAAATAGCATTGGAATCGCAAGACATCAAAATGTTATAGGCCAGATTGCGAACAATGTAACGTTTCGAACGGTCATGGTCATTCCACTCCTTCGAAGCTACCCATGCAGGGAGAAGAACAGTCAAGACCAAAAGCCCCACCACCGCCGCCGGCGGCTTTTTCGCAAAGAATTTATCCCTCAGCCAAGCATATAATGCCATGCCGCCGATCCCCACCCACATGGCAAACCCGTAAAAGGCGCCCACGAGCGTATAGTCCCGTTCCCGAGGCTCATTCGTCGGATTGTTCAGGTAAACGATGAGGGCAATTCCCGTCATGAAGATAAAAGCCCCCACATACCAGAAGCCGGCCTTATCCCGCCGATATTGGAAATAAAGGCCCAGCAGCCCTATCAAGAAGGGCCACATCCATAAAGGATTATGGGCCCGGTTGGCTTTCATCCAGTCCGGCCATAAGGCATAGGCCCCCACCCGTCCGCTGTCCAGCCAATCAATGCCGGTGATCCAGTTGCCGCGATGGGGCTCGCCGTATCCCTCCATATCGTTCTGGCGCCCCAGAAAATTCCATGCAAAGTATCGCCAGCCCATATGTCCCAGCTGATAAGTAAAGAAAAACCGCAGGTTATCGGCCAGCGTAGGCTTTTCGCCTTCCCGCAGTCCCAGCCATTGTTTATAGGCCCGCACCCGATCGGCCCGGCGATCGCCTAAGCGGGGGAACCACGTCAGGTCCGCCTTGCGATATTTCGGCGTCTGTTTCCGGCCCATGGGAACGTAGCGGCCGTCCGAGGGCACATACCACATCTCTCCCTCTTCGTAGCCGATAGGTGTGGCCACAAAAGACGGCCCCCGCAACAACGGACGATCGCCGTATTGCTCACGATTCAGATACGAACGCAGGGAAAAAATATCCTCAGGACTGTTCATATCGATCGGCGGGTCGGCCATCGAACGAATCACCACCATGGCATATGAGGTGATGCCCAACAGACTCATAAGATAGGCCCAGATAAGCGCGTTCCACAGCGGGCGCGGCTTGCGATACTGGAAATACCAGGCCAGCGCCACAAGAGCAGCCACAAAGCAGACCAGAAAAGCAATAACCCCCGACCAAAAGGGAAGCCCCAACGAATTCACCGCCCATAAATCCACCCGAGAGGCTATCCACGGCAACACCCGAAGATTACCGGCATACACCGCCCAAAAAGCGAGACCGCCGGCAGCCACCGCTTTCAAGAATCCTTTCCATGAAAAATCGCCCTTATTCGTTGCGAAATAATAGACAATGCCCATAATCGGCAACACCACCATCGACAGCAAATGAACCCCTACCGATATCCCCATTAAATACCCCAGCAGCACAAAATAGCGCAGGTGATCCGATGCATGCCGGCGTCGCTCCCACCAGAGCATCACCCAGAAACTGACAGCCATCAAAAAGGTCGAAAGGGCATAGACCTCTGTTTCCACCGCCGAGAACCAAACGGTATCGGTAAACGTAAAGACCAGAGCACCGAGTGCCGCCGCCAGAATTTTTGCCCATTCGTTCCATTTGCCACTGGAAAGGCGATCCAGTAGAAAAAGCACGCTCCAATACAGCACAAACACAGCCAGTGCGCTGAAAAGCGCCGACTGGAAATTGGTCAAGAGGGGCACATGTTCCGGCGAGCCGGCCAGCAAAGAGAAGAGGCGGTTCAACATCAGGAAAAACGGGGCTCCCGGCGGGTGGACCACTTGCAGTTTGTATGAAGCCGAGATAAACTCGCCGCAGTCCCATAAACTCACGGTGGGTTCAAGGGTAAGCACATACGTCAGCAGCGCGGTCAGGAAAACCAGCAGGCCGGCTCCCCATCGGAATCGTCGAATATTCATGCCCGGAAAGATTTTATCATGTATTGCGGCAGGCGCTACAAATTAAAAGAAAAGAGGCCCCATCCCTTCACAGGATGGGGCCTCGTCTTCTCTTCGGCGTTACCAGACGAACGCTATCGGATCACATGGACGGGAATCACCCGAGTCCCTTCATTGCTCCATATACGCACCATATAGGTGCCTGCGGCAAGGTCGCTCAGGTCATATCCGATGGTGCCGCCTCGGGCGCCGCCGTTTTCCAGCACGCGCAACACCCGCCCTTGCAGGTCTTCGATGCGCACGCCCCGCACCACCGTTCGGCGACCATAGTCGATGTACAGCATGCCTTGATGCACCGGATTGGGATGCACCCGAACGTGTGTCATCACCGGCATACTGCCCAGACCCGCCGCCGGCGTCACCAGAATAGTACGGCTGGCCACCTGCGACACATTCCCCGAAGGATCCTTCGCCTGATAGGACACGTAATAGACCCCTTCCTTCGTCACATCCAGGTTCGAGAACGTGTCCACGCTGATATCCGACACCGCATAATAGTTGTCGCTCACCGTGTAACCCGGATCCACATACGGCGTGAGGCGTTCGATCGTG
>JALVCQ010000144.1 GCA_027009805.1 Bacteroidota bacterium | reverse complement strand
CGAACCCGAAATGGAGGATGACAACAACGGCGACGCCGAAGGCACACAGCCCCTTTTTGAGTCTAATAATTAAAACAGATAAATCCATGCATTTCGCAAAACGCCTTGCCATCGCGGCCCTTGTCGGCGGCATGATGCTGCCGGTAATGGCTCAGAAAAGCAAACGCACCGATGCCATCATGTTTTTGCGGGAAGGAAAAGTGGACCAGGCCCTTCAGGCCATTGATGCCGCCTCGCAGCATCCATCCACCCATGAAGACCCCAAAACATGGCATTACAAAGCCAAAATCTACGTAACCGCTGCATCCGATACCAGCCGACCAAACGGCGAAGCGCTGGCCGTCGGCGCCTATGAAGCGGTCAAACGGGCCATGGAGCTCGACCACCGCGGAAAGTTCCGCGGCGAAAACCAGCAGCTGCTCATGCAAACCACGTTCTTGTTGCTGAACCATGCCATTGCCCATTACAACGACGCCATCACCCACCTCAAAGACTCGGCGCAGGCCCAACCCCATTTTCAGAAAACCGCCGACCTGCTCGAAAAATTCTTTGATGCTTATCAAAGCCTTCATCCAAAGGCGCAGGAACTGGTGGATGCCAACCTGATGAAAAGCCAGCTGCCCCGACCGCTCCTCTACTTTTATGCCGGATATTCCGCCCAGCAAATAGGAAAAAATGAAGCGGCGAAAAAATATTACCAGGATGCCATCGCCGCCGAAGTGAAGGAGCCGCTGGCATACATTTTCTACGCGGAACTGTTGGCCAAGGAAGATAGCCTTCAAAAGGCCTCCGAAGTGCTGGCGCAGGGCCGCAAGCGGTTTCCCGACAACACAAACCTGATGGACACCGAGCTGCGCCTCTATCAGGATGCCGGCAAAACCGACGAGCTGATGAAACGCCTCAAAAAGGTGGCCGCAGAACATCCCGAAGAGCCCCGTTACGCCCTCTATCTTGCCGGCCTGTATGAAAAACAGGGCAATGTAGATTCCGCTCAGGCCATTTACCAGAAAGTCCTGGCCGCCGACCCCGAAAATGAATTGGCCAACTATAACCTCGGCATTCTCTACTTTAACAAAGGTGTCGAGTTCTATAACCAATCCATCAAAGAGCGGGACCTGAAAAAGGCCGGCAAGCTGGATAAAAAAGCCAAAAGCTGGTTTGCCAAGGCCGAGCCTTATCTGGAAAAAGCTTACAGCCAGAATCCCAAAGACCAATATCTTAAACGGGCTCTGAAGAAGATTTATCTGTTGCTGGGCAAAGCGGATAAGCTCTCGAAACTCAAATAGCCGGTCGGGTGCGCGTATTGGTGGTCGGCGGCGGCGGGCGTGAACATGCGCTGGGATGGCGCCTGATGCAGGACCCAGTAGTGGAACGGGTCTATTTCCTTCCCGGTAACGGCGGCACCGCCCGCGTGGGCGTCAACCTGCCGGGGCCGGTCTCGGATGAGGCCGTGAGTCAAGCCGTGGCCGTCCACGGCATCGATATGGTGGTGATTGGGCCGGAAGACCCGCTGATTCAGGGAATGGCCGATCGACTGCAGGAGCGCTTCGGCGATTCGCCGGCCGTGGTGGGCCCCGGCGCCGAAGGCGCCCGCCTCGAAGGCTCCAAAGCCTATGCCAAGGAGTTTATGGCCCGCCATGGCATTCCCACGGCGGAAGCCCGCACCTACACACTCGAACAGGCCGATGCTTTGCGGGAGTTTCTGCGAACCGCTGCTTATCCGCTGGTATTGAAGGCTTCGGGCCCGGCAGCGGGGAAGGGCGTGATCATCTGTGCCTCGCCGGCCGAGGCATTGGCCGCCGCCGCTGACTTTTTCGAGAAAAACCGCTTCGGCGTGTCCGGCCATACGGTGGTGGTCGAGCAGTTCCTGCAAGGGCGGGAAGTCTCGGTGTTCGTCCTGACCGACGGGCGAGACTATCGAATATTGGGCGCCGCGCGGGACTACAAACGCGTCTTTGATGGCGACCGCGGGCCCAATACGGGCGGCATGGGCGCCTTTACGCCCGTGGACGACATCACGCCCGAGTTGTGGGAGAAGATCCGGAAAACGGTCATCATCCCCACCATTGAAGGTCTGCAACAAGACGGCGTGTCTTTCCGGGGCTTTCTCTTCTTCGGCCTGATGATCGTCGATGAGGCACCCTACGTGCTGGAATACAACGTGCGGATGGGCGATCCCGAAACGCAGGTGATTATGCCGATGATCGAAGGGCCGTGGGCCGAAAACCTATGGGCGGCGGCCCGGGGGACGCTCGCTTCGGCGCCGCCGCTGTCGTGGAAATCGGGTGCCCAGCTGGCCGTGATCGCTGCCTCGGAGGGATATCCGGGAAGTTATGAGAAAGGAAAGCTTATCGAAGGGTTGGCGGAGGCCGAAGCCATCGACGGCGTGACGGTTTTTCATGCCGGCACCCGATTTGAGAATGGCCGTTACGTCACTGCCGGCGGTCGGGTGTTGGCTGTATCCGCGCATGGCGCCGACCGTTCAGACGCCCGACGGAAGGCTTAC
>JALVCQ010000143.1 GCA_027009805.1 Bacteroidota bacterium | reverse complement strand
CGCCCCCCTGCCATTTACCCACCGCGCCCCATTGGGCTTTCAACCACAAAGCCACTTCATGATGCAGTTGAACGGCCAGATAAACGCCCAGCACCATGCCCAGCAACGCCAGAGCAGAACCCACGATCCCCACGCGCATCCCTCGAATAAAGCCGATCAGCAAAATCACCATGGCGGCAATATCGAGGAAGTGCAAGTTCATCATTGCTGCTGTTATCGTGCCACGGCACTGGCGCGTTTTTCTCGAATCACGGTGACCTTCACCTGGCCGGGATAGGTGAGTTTTTCCTGGATGGTTTCAGAGATTTTATGGGCAATCAACTCGGTCTCGGCATCCGACACTTTCTGGCTTTTGACGATGACCCGCACTTCGCGTCCGGCATGGATGGCGAAAGCTTTTTCGACTCCTTCAAATGATCCGGCGATTTTTTCGAGGTCTTGGAGGCGCTGGACGTAGGCGTCGTAGGACTCCCGCCGGGCGCCGGGTCGGGCTCCGGAGATGGCGTCACACACCTGAACGATGGGGGCGAGGAGGGTGGTCTTTTCGACTTCGTCATGGTGGGCGGCAATGGCATTGACCACTTCGGGGTCTTCGCCGTAGCGTTCGGCCAATCGGGCGCCGAGGAGGGCGTGCGACAGGTCGGGGTCTTCATCGGAGACCTTTCCGATGTCATGAAGCAGTCCGGCGCGTTTGGCTTTGGCCGGATTGAGGCCCAGGTCGGCGGCCATGGCGGCACATAGGCGGGCCACTTCCCGCGAGTGGTGCAGCAGGTTCTGCCCGTAAGAGGTGCGGAAGCGCATTCGTCCCACCAGCCGGATCAGCCGGCGGTGCATCTTGTGGATGCCCAGGTCCCGGATGGTTCGCTGGCCGATTTCCATGATGCGGTCGTCGAGTTCTTTGGTCACCTTTTTCACGACCTCTTCGATGCGGGCGGGATGGATCCGTCCGTCTTTGAGGAGGCGCTGGAGGGCGATTCGGGCGATTTCCCGCCGATATTGGTCGAAGCTGGATATCACCAGCACCCCTGGCGAGTCGTCGATCAGCAGGTCCACGCCGGTGGCCGCTTCAAAGGCCCGGATGTTGCGTCCTTCCCGTCCGATCACACGGCCTTTGATTTCGTCGCTGTCGATGGGGACCACCGACACCACATTTTCGATGGTGGCCTCGGTGGCGATGCGTCCGATGCTGCTGAGCACGATTTTGGTGGCTTCTTCCCGCGCCGTCAGCCGAATTTCTTCCAGCCGTTCGTGCACTTCGGCCATGGCGCGCTGCTCGGCCTCTTGTCTTACCCGCTCGATAATTTCCTGACGGGCTTCTTCGGCGGTATATCGGGCCACATGTTCGAGCTTTTCTTCCAGCACGGCGGCTTCCTCCTCGAGGCGTTTTTTCAAGGCGGCCAGCCGGGCTTTTTCTTCCGAGATTTGTTTAGCGGCGCTTTCCACTTCCGCCTTTTGCTTTTTAATTATTTCCTGCTCGCGGCGAAAGCGTTGTTCGAGGTCTTTTAACTTGAGAAAGCGCTCTTGCAGTTTTTTGTTTTTCTCGGCATGCTGTTGTTCCAGCCGGCCTTTCAGCTGGAGGAATTTCTCTTTAAGTTCCAGCTCTCTTTCCTTCTTGTAGCGCTGTGCTTTCAGTCGGGCTTCGTCTTCTATCTCACGCCCTTTTCGTTCCAGTTCTTTCTGTTTGGCTTCGATGTCGGCCAGCGTGTTCTGATATTGTTTTCGCTTCAGCAGAAGCGCCAGGACATAGCCCGCGGCGAGGCCGCCGACAGCCGCTGCAATGATGATGATGGTCGGGTTCATAAGTGTGTTGCGTTTGAGGCAGCACCATCGCCACCTCCGACCGACCGGAAAAAGACGCTCGTCAGGGGGATTATTCTACCGTGTGGGTGTTTATCAATTTCGCCAGCCGCTGCGAAAGCAACGTCAAATGTTTCTGATGTTGCTTTCGGCAAGCAAGCAATTCCGCAGTCACCTCCATTGACGCCGCCAGCAGCAGGAGCTCCGGCGTATGAAATGGCTGTGCCAGCCGTTTTTTCAATGATTCCACACGTTCCAGAAGGAACTGTTGCACCGCCTCTGCATCCTTCTCCTCCTTATGGTTATGCACCACCATCCACATCTCCACGTCCTCCACCCGCACGAAAAATTTCCGCGGGAACGTGGCTGCTTGTTCAAATGGTAGTTGCGTCATCCCTGCCGATTCTTCAGAATTTCCAGACATCGGTCGATGGTTGCGATGTATGCTTGAAGTTTCTTTTTTAATAGTTGTTGATGCGTTCGGGGCTTTGAGCCCTTCGTTTGCAAAATTACCAATTTGGCCGCCAACCGATCATATTGATGTTGAAGGTCTTGCCTGGCCTTCTCACAACGCCGGTATTTTTTTTCCAGTCGTTCCAGCTGTTCCTGGAGCTGGCGAATCATCCGTTGGCGGTCTTGCAATATTTTTTGGAGGCCGGCGAGTTGCGCCAGCACTTCCCGATATTGCTCATCGACGGATTTCGACATGCGGGATGTTTCTGACGGTTTCCATGATCCGGCGCATGGCTCGGTCGATTTGCTTTTCCTGTAAGGTGCGGCCTGAGTCGTAAAAACGCAATCGAAAAGCCACCGATTTCCGGTCGGGCGGCAGGCGGTCGCCTTCATAGATGTCGAACACAAACACGTCTTGAAGCGTGGGCGGCGCGGCCTCCATAACGGCATCCCGCACCATCCGCCAGGGCGTGGTGCGGGGCATCAACACCGCCAGGTCTCGCTCGACCACCGGATACCGCCCAAAAGGACGGTAGGTCACTTTCCTCTGTCGGACAAGCGCCGCCACCGTTTCCCATGCGATTTCCGCCGCGGCCACCGGCAACTCGATTTGATATTTGGCCAACATCTTCAGCGAAAGATTCATCAATTCGCCGACCTTTTTGCCATTCACCGTATAAACGACCTGATGGGCCACAATCGGCATCGACGGCTTTTCTTCGGTAAGCGTCCACGACAGGCCCGCCATCTGAAACAAGGCTTCCAGCACGCCCTTGAGGTAGAAGAAATCGGCGGCAAGGGGCGGATGATGAACCGTGGGACGATGACGCTTCCCGCAGGTCCACAGCGCCATGCGTTCCCGTTGCTGATATTGTTGCGGACCGGACTGCCAGTAGATGTGGCCCCATTCCCAGAGGCGGAGGCGGTCGTGCCCGTGGCGGATATTATGCTGAATAGTCAACAGCCCCGGGAAAAGCATCGTATTGCGGAGTGCGTTCAGCTCCTGATTGAGCGGGTTCAGCAGCCTGACCGGCGGGCGATCGGCGGCCTGGACGGCTTCTTCGAGCCATCGGACGTCCACAATGGAGTTATGATAGGTCTCCAAGAACCCCTGCCCGATGAGGAAGGCTTCCCACCGGCGCCGGAGGGTTTGGGCGGGGTCGAGGGGCTGCACGGGCAAGGGGAAATGCACCCGGTCGGGGATGGGCACGCGGTCTTGCCCTTCGATGCGGAGGAGTTCTTCCACCACATCCACCGGTCGTTGGACGTCATGTTTGGCCGGCGGCACGGTCAGCCGCCAGGTTGTGGTCTGTGCTGCGGCACCTTCAAAACCCAGCCGATGGAGAATCCGTCGGGCCCGCTCCGGCTCGATGGGCATGCCCACCACTTTCTCAAATATATCCAGTGAAAAGTCGATTTGCGCTGGTTCAATGGGCGCTGGATAAACGTCGGTTAATGTGATGAAGACGCGGGCCTCGGGAAGATATTGTTTCAACAGCGTCCAGTATCGCTGCAAAGCGGGCACGACCATGTGCGGGTCGGTGCCGCGTTCGAACCGGAAGGATGCATCGGTGGCGATTCCCAGTCGGCGCGCCCCCCGTCGGATGGTTTTCGGGTCGAAGTAGGCGCTTTCTAAGAAGATAGTCTGTGTGTTTTCCGATACGGAGTGACGGGAGCCTCCGATCACGCCGGCCACCGCCACGGGCACGCCTCCGCTGCGGATGGTCAGGACGTCTTCCGACAGTTCATATTCTTTTCCGTCGAGCGCTTCGATGCGTTCGCCTTTTCGGGCAAAATCCACGGCGATTTCCGGTTCGGGGAGGCGCTCCCAATCGAAGGCATGGAGGGGTTGCCCCAGCTCCATCAAGACGTAGTTGGTCAGATCCACCAGCAGGTTCCTGGGTTGCATACCCACCGCCCGCAGGCGCTCCTGAAGCCATCTTGGCGAGGGAATAGGACGGACGTTTTCAATGCCCAGGCCGGCATACCGGGGACACGCGGCGGGCTGTGGCAGATGGATTTGCGCTTTCCGGCGTCCCGCAGGCGGCGTCTCCATCGGCGGACGTTTCATCGGCCGGTCGTAGTAGGCGCTCAGGTCCCGGGCCACGCCCCAATGCGAAGCGGCATCGCCCCGGTTGGGCGTAATGGCCACTTCGAGGATATGATCGGTCCGGACGGCCATCCACTCCCGCACGGCGGTTCCCGTGGGGGCATCCGCAGGCAGCACCCAAATGCCGCTGTCGTCGTCGCCTACGCCGATTTCCGATTCGGCGACGATCATGCCTTCCGACACTTCCCCCCGGAGCTTTGTTTTTTTCAGCGTCAGCGATTCGCCTTTGATATTCCGGACGGCGGCGCCCACCATGGCCACCGCCACCTTCTGTCCTTTCGCCACGTTGGGCGCCCCACAAACGATTTGAAGCGGCGTTTCCGCGCCCACGTCCACCCGGGTCACCCGCAACTTATCGGCCCGAGGATGCGGCGCCGCTTCCAGCACTTCGCCAATCACCACCCTATCTGAAAGAAAAGGATAGGGGTCGAACGTCTCTACGCCTTCCACTTCCAGCCCCACGGCCGTCAACACGTCGGCCACGTTCGCGGCGCTTTCCGACAGGTCAATCAGCTCCTGCAACCACCGATAAGATATCTTCATACGTTGCCGCTGCGGGGGTTATCCGACCAGTCCCTGGTCCAGCATCGAATAAGCCACCTTCAAGAAGCCTGCGGCGTTGGCGCCGAAGAGATAGTCGCCGGGTTTGCCGTATTTTTCGGCCACCCGCAGGCATTCTTCATGGATGTTGCGCATGATGCGCTGCAAGCGGATGTCCACCTCTTCTCGGTCCCATGCGATGCGAATGCTGTTCTGGGTCATTTCCAGTCCCGAGACCGCCACGCCGCCGGCGTTGGCCGCTTTTCCGGGGGCATACATCACGCCGTTTTCCTTAAACACATCCACCGCCTCGATGGTGCAGGGCATATTGGCGCCTTCGGCCACCAGCTTGACGCCGCCGGCCACCAGATGTTCGGCGTCTTTTTTGTTGACTTCATTTTGGGTGGCGCAAGGGAAGGCGCAGTCGGCCTCATGTGCCCAGAGCGGATTGTATCCCAGTTCGGGATTGGCCGGAGTGTAAACGGCTTCCGGATACCGCTCGGCATATTCTTTGACCCGCCCGCGGCGGTTTTCTTTCAGGTCCACCAAAAACGCCCACTTATCTTCATCGATGCCCTTGGGGTCGTAGATATATCCCGACGAATCGGATGCCGTCAGGGGCGTGCCGCCCATTTCCAGAATTTTCTTAATGGCATACAGGGCCACGTTGCCCGATCCCGAGACCAGGCATCGCTTCCCTTTGAGCGAGTCTCCCCGGCTCACGAGCATTTCCTGCGCAAAATAGATCAAGCCGAAGCCCGTGGCTTCCGTCCGGATGAGGCTGCCGCCCCATGAGATGCCTTTACCGGTCAACACGCCCGTAAACTGGTTGGTGATCTTCTTGTATTTACCGAAAAGGTAACCGATTTCCCGACCGCCCACGCCGATGTCGCCGGCCGGAATGTCGGTGTCTTTGCCGATGTGTCGAAACAGCTCATTCATAAATGCATAGGCAAAGCGCATCACTTCCCGATCGGAACGCCCCTTGGGGTCGAAGTCGCTCCCGCCTTTGCCGGCCCCCATGGGCAGCCCCGTCAGGGCGTTCTTAAACACCTGTTCGAAAGCCAGAAATTTCAGGATGCCCTGATTGACCGAAGGATGAAACCGAAGCCCGCCCTTGTAAGGCCCCAGCACGCTGCTCATCTGCACCCGATAGCCCCGATTCACGTGCACGCGGCCTTCATCGTCTTCCCACACCACCCGAAAGGAAATAATGCGCTCGGGCTCGATGATACGTTCGGGAATGCGTTCGCGGATAAATTCCGGTTTTTTTTCCAACACCGGCACCAGCGAGGCAAACACCTCCGTCACCGCCTGATGAAACTCCGGCTCGTGCGGATGACGTGCTTGCACATAGTCCAGAAAGGAATTCAGGGAAAATTGCATGGTAAGGACACAATTGATTTGACGGGGCGAAAATAAAGGCATCCACACCGTCCGTTCACATTTCTGTGAAACATGGGGGATTTTTCCTATGGATTTCATGATCATTTTCCACACCGTTTTTTGAAGGCTAAATTTGCCCCATGCGGATCGTCGGCATCATTCCCGCCCGGCTTCGGTCGACGCGTCTGGCTCACAAGTTGCTGTTGCCGCTGGGTGAGGTGCCTGTGGTGGTGAGGACCTATCGGCAGGCGGTGCGCAGTCGTCTGGAAACGGTGGTGGTGGCCGCTGACGATCCCGCCATTTGTGCCGCCGTCCAACGGCACGGCGGCCGATGTCTGCTCACCGAGGGCGACTTCGCCAACGGCACCGAGCGGTGCATGGCGGCTTTTCGACGGCTTCTTGACGAGGGGGAGGCGTGGGATGGTTTTATCAACATCCAGGGAGACGAACCCTTCATCGAGCCGACCCTGATTGACGCGGTGTTGGAGACCATGGCGCGGTATCCCGACAGCATCGTCACGGCGGCGTATCCGCTGCCGCCCGCTCAGGCCGTCGATCCCAACGTGGTCAAGGTGGTGCTCGGCGCCGACCGGCGTGCCCTCTATTTTTCCCGGGCCGCCGTGCCTTATGGTGCCTCCGCCTATCTGGGCCACATCGGCGTTTACGGTTTCTCCGCCGCCGTCGTGGAAGCCCTGACCTCGCGGGCCCCCGCCCCGCTGGAAACCATCGAACACCTCGAACAACTCCGGTGGTTGTATTACGGGCTGCCCGTTCGCGTCATCGACGCCGACCGGCCCGCACCGGCCATCGATACCCGAGAAGATTATCATCAAGCACTGCGAATGATCGAAAGTCATGAACACCGCTGCGCCTAAATACATCTTTGTCACCGGAGGAGTGACTTCATCGCTGGGAAAAGGCATCTTGTGCGCCTCGCTGGGGCGACTCCTGCAAGCCCACGGTTATCGGGTCTCCATTGTGAAGCTCGACCCTTACATTAACGTGGACCCCGGCACGCTCAACCCTTACGAACACGGCGAGTGTTACGTCACCGAAGACGGCGCCGAGACCGACCTGGACCTCGGGCACTACGAGCGGTTCCTCAACATCCGCACCAGCGCTAAAAACAACGCCACCACCGGACAAGTCTATTGGGAAGTGATCCAGCGCGAACGGCGGGGCGACTTTTTAGGGAAAACCGTTCAGGTCATCCCCCACATCACCGATGAAATCAAACGCCGCATCTATCAACTGGCTCCCGACGGCTACGACATCATCATCATCGAGATCGGCGGCACGGTGGGCGACATCGAGTCGCTGCCTTTCATCGAGGCCCTCCGGCAGGTGAAGCACGAACAGGGAGAAGGACAGGTGATTACCTTGCATCTGACGCTGATTCCCTATCTCAAAACCGCCGAAGAGTTGAAAACGAAGCCGACGCAGCACTCGGTGAAAGAGCTGTTGCAGTCGGGCGTGCAGCCTGAGGTGTTGGTGTGTCGGACCGAGAAGCCGCTCACCCAAAGCATTCGGGAGAAGTTGGCGCTGTTTTGCAACGTCTCGCCGGAGGCTGTCATCGAAGCCATCGACTGCGACACCATCTATGAGGTGCCGCTGCGTCTGCAAAAGGAGGGGCTGGATCGGGTGACTTTGCGGCACCTGAACCTGCCGGCCCGCGACACCATCGACATGGAACAATGGGCGCATTTTGTGGGCCGCATCAAAAATCCCGTGCGGGAAATCAACATCGCCCTCATCGGTAAATACACCGCCCTTCCCGATGCCTATAAGTCGATTGCAGAGGCATTTGTGCATGCCGGCGCCCATCACGAAACGCGGGTGCGGCTCCATTATCTGGCGTCGGAAAGCCTCACCGATGCCAATGCCGACATCCGTCTGCATCCCTTCGATGCGCTGTTGATAGCGCCGGGCTTCGGTGACCGCGGCATCGAAGGCAAAATCGCCGCCGCCCGCTATGGGCGCGAGCAGAACATCCCCATGCTGGGCATCTGCCTGGGCATGCAGTGCGCGGTGATTGAGTTCGCCCGCCACGTCATCGGATGGGAACAGGCACACAGCACCGAATTTGAGCCGATGACCCCCTATCCGGTCATCGACCTGATGGAGTCGCAAAAACAAATCACCGACAAGGGCGGGACGATGCGGCTGGGCGCTTATGAATGCGTGCTTGAACCCGACAGCCTGCTGCGTCGGATTTATGGAAAGGAGGCCGTTAGGGAGCGGCACCGCCATCGGTTTGAGTTTAACAACCAATACCTGGATGCGTTTCAGCAACATGGGATGCGCTTCAGCGGACGCAATCCGCAGACGAATCTGATAGAGGCCGTTGAACTGCCCGGGCATCGGTGGTTTGTGGGGGTGCAGTTTCATCCCGAATACCGAAGCACGGTGGCCGAGCCCCATCCGCTGTTTATCGACTTTGTCCGGGCCGCCATTGAATACGCCGAAACCAAACAGGCGGTGGGGCAGTCGAATGCGGTGGAAAAATAAGTCCTTCCTTTTGTCGGCCGTCTTTTTTAGGGGGGCGCTGAATGTCAAACGTTTTTCAATGGATTCGGTTTTGTAGGCTTTCCGCCCCTTTCTCGTAAGCGGGAAGAGGAGGGGCGACCGGTCGGTTGCCCCGACGGAATATCGAACGCCGATCTTTGGTTTAAGATTTTATTCTAATTTACCTTTTTTGTTCTTAAATCGGTGTTCTGAAATCAGGAAGAAGGGGGGGCACGCCCAACAGCAAAAAACGGTTTTCTGTGAGACGGCCTTCGGTAATGTAGGTTTGCGTGTTTTTACGATTTCAGCGTTTATGGCACGGAAAAAACAGACCGGGAAACGCCGTCGGGCAAAGGCTGTGGCGGCTCCTGCGCCGCCGGCGCGGGCTTCGCAGGATGTGGCGCGGGGGGTGTATTGGCTGATGGGGCTGGTGCTGGTGGCGGCGGGTTTTTATGCGGCCAACCTGTTGCGGTGGTATGGCGATGACATCTTCATCACGCTGCGGTATGTGCAGCATTGGCTGGAAGGGCACGGGATTGTGTATAACCCGGGCGAGCGGGTGGAGGGATACACGCACTTTTTGTGGCTGGTGTTGCTGGCGCTGGGTGGCTGGCTGGGGGCGGATCCGCTGACGGTGTCGTTAAATCTGGGCTTGCTTTCGATGGTGGGGGTGCTGGCGATTTACCTGTGGCAGTCGTGGCGGGTTCAGCGGC
>JALVCQ010000142.1 GCA_027009805.1 Bacteroidota bacterium | reverse complement strand
TGGTTGGGCGTTTTCGACACGGCCCGCCGAATCGTCCGGCGGCCGGGGCGGCCCCGTTTCATCGGCATCACCCTCCTCATTGGCTATGCTTGGCTGGGACTGCATGCCCTCGCACCATTCATCCGCATGCCGCATGATATGGCCCTCCACAGCTTCTTTCTGGGGTTTGTCTTTATGATGATTTACGCGCATGCGCCGCTGATCTTTCCGACCATCGTCGGTTTTCGACTCCGCTTCGGTAACGGCTTTTACCTTCCGGTAGCGTTGATGAACCTTTCATTGCTGCTGCGCTGGGGCGGCCTTTTGCGGGAAGGTGCCCTGTTGTCCGTGGCGGCGGTGCTTTTGCTGCCGATCATCATGTTTTTTTATGCAAAACGCCCATGACGTATCAAAAAAACTATGAAACCGCTACGCTGGGCGGCGGCTGCTTCTGGGGCATCGAACATGCCTTTAAGCAGGTGCGGGGCGTGGTGCGTGTGGTGCCCGGCTATGCAGGCGGTCATGTGCCGAATCCTACATATGAACAGGTCAAAACCGGCACCACCGGCCATGCCGAGGTCGTGCAAATCACCTATGACCCGCAGGCCGTTGGTTATGACGACCTGTTGGAAGTCTTTTTTGCCATTCACGACCCCACCACGCCCGACCGGCAGGGGCCCGATGTGGGGCCGCAATACCGCTCCATCATCCTTTATCACGATGAAGACCAGCACCAACGGGCCCGGCAATGGATCAAAAAAATGGAAAAGCAACTAAGCCGCCCCGTTGTGACTGAGCTGGCTCCTTTCCGGCAATTTTATCCCGCCGAAGAATACCATATGGATTATTACGAGCGTCATCCGGAACATCAGGCCGCCTGCCCGGCCTTGAAGGGATTGCACCGGGTGCGGCGGGAATTGTTGATCAAATAGGCAGGGCGAAAATTTTATCGACCCCGCCCTTACGGGTGTTTTTTCGTTCGTAACCTGACTGCGGTCATTCATCGAATGGGCAGGTATCCTTGATGAATGCCCAAACAACGGGAAATGCACGCAGGGACGTCCGTTCCGCATGGGCACAGCATGCCGTGTCCCTGCATAGAAATACCCCCTCCTGGCTTCCCCTTGAAAAGGGGAGGAGTGTCTGGTTCGCGTGAGGGGCCCGGAGGGCGCCGAGCGCAAGCGAGGCGGCCCGCCCTTCGACAAGCTCAGGGACCGCCGCCTGTGGGAAACACCCGCTGGCTGAGCGGAGTCGAAGCCACGCGGGTGGTGCAGGATGTGGGGTGGTATGGTGGGCGGGCCGAGGCGGACAGCCCTTCGACAAGCTCAGGAACCGCCGAGCCCGCAGGGGCCCGACCCCGAGCCGTCAGGCGAGGGGGCACGCCCAAAAAGTCATGGCGATTATTCAGATTCTCGTTTGTTCCCGTGGTGTGGGGCGTTCGTTGTAATTACGCCGCGTATCGTAGGGGCGAAACATGTTTCGCCCTTACATGATCCAGGACCTCTTTTCTTCTGTCCCGTATATTTCTTCGTTTTGATAGCCTTGAATATGTATATTTGAGTGTTCAAAAAGTATGGTGATGAATGCATGGAAATATGGTATGGGGTTACTGGGCTTTCTGATGCCCTTGTGTGGGTTGTTCGGCCAGGGGACGTCCTTGTTTTTTAACACCTATGGCAGCAGTAACGGCGGTGAGGTTGTCGAAGCCGTTATCCAGGCCGCAGACGGCGGTCTGGTGATGGTCGGGACCTCCGATTCTTACAGCCCGGGTGGCGACGAAGACTTGCTGATGCTGAAAACCGATGTAAATGGTAATGTCCTATGGGCCAAAACCTACGGCGGCTCTGATAATGATATGGGCCTCGACGTGAAAGAAACGCCCGACGGGGGCTTGATTGTGGTGGGGTGGACGAAGTCGTTTGGGGCGTCCCGTTTTGATTGTTGGCTCCTTAAAACGGATGCCGGCGGCAACGTCCAGTGGCAGAAGCGCATCGGCGGCAATCGGGACGATCAGGCATGGTCGGTGGCCGTGGACGGCAACGCCTATGTGGTGGCGGCCGGCACGGCTTCGTTCGGCGCTGGAAAGACCGACCTGTGGCTGATGAAATTAGATGCCGCGGGCAATATCCTCTGGCAGAAAACATATGGAACCGCAGGCGACGACGCCCCGCCGGGCGATTACGATGAATATGTGGCCAGGGCCCTGGTCGATGCCGACGGTCACTATTTGATTTCCAGTACCACCGACGGGGCGGGGCACGGTGGCGACGACATCTATCTGGCCAAACTCAACCCTTCCGACGGGAGCATTATATGGCAATATGCCTATGGCGACTCGGAGGATGAGTCGTCATGGGCTTTTGCGGTTGACCCCGCCGGTGGATATTATCTGCCCGGCAATTTCACCGATCCCGCCACCTATGAAGCCGACCTGTGGGTGGTGCATGTCGATACAGCCGGGGCCATCCAATGGCAGAAAACCTTCGGCATAGCATCGAAATGGGATGAGGCCCTGAATGTGGCTGCGCTGGCTGAT
>JALVCQ010000141.1 GCA_027009805.1 Bacteroidota bacterium | reverse complement strand
TCGGATAGCAGCGGATTTGATGTGGCCGGCGGCGGAGTAAGCAAGAGACATTCAGCGCACCAGCTGCACCATTCCGGAGACCTGACGGCGCCCGCCGGCGGGGTCGGTCAGCACCACCTGCCACATATACACATCCGGAGGCGCTGCTCGTCCGCCCACCCTGCCGTCCCATCCGTGGGAGGCATAATCGTTACTCCGGTAGATGACCTGGCCCCACCGATCATAAATCAACAGCCGAAAGTCCGTAAACCCCGATGCCGACACCCGGAAGCGTTCGTTAACTGCGGGCCCTTTCCCATCCGGCGAGAAAGCGTTGGGGGCATAGACCTGCAAGCCCGGTGCAATCCGCACCGTTCGAAAAGCGCTGTCGATGCAGCCCCAGCGGTTTTTCACCCAGAGTCCCACACGAAACGATCCGGTATCATCGTAGCGGTGTTGGCCGTCCCATCCCGTGTCCCAACCGCCGCCCGGCAGGGCCGGGTCGCCGAAATTCCACACCGACAGGCTCGACGAGGCTCCCACGCTTTCGCTCTCATTATAAAACCAGAACCGACGACGCGGCCACACCGCCGTTTCGGGTTCGACACGAAAGGCCGCCTTGGGTACCGGATACGTCCGAAAATAGTCGGCATACGTGAGTGTGTCCCCACATCCGTGCGCGTCCTGCACCACCAGGCTCCCGCTATAAAACCCGGGACGAACGAACACATGGCGATATACCGGAGTGTTCCACACCACCGTATCGTCCACATGCCAGGCTCGGGAGGTGATCGCCGTGTCGCCTGCGACCGACCGATCCGACAGCACCACCGCCAACGGTGCGCATCCCGCCCGCGCGTCCGCCGAAAAGAGCGCCCGAGGCCCCTGATAAAGGCGCACCCACACATCAGCACTATCGGGTCCGCACGGCGGATAACCTTCTCCCACCAATGTCAGCCCCACCCCACCCCTCTCCCGATCGGCATTTGAAGGATAGTATTGCACGGTGGAGGCCGTGGGGTCATGAAACACACCGCTGCCATCCGACCGCCAGCGGACCGCCGCCGCATCTCGGACGTCGCCGCTCAGCTCGAAGACAGCCGCGTCACATGCAAACGGAGGATAGCGTTCCACCGACACCGCCGGCGCCGGCACCGCCCTCAACTGGATGGTGTCGGCATTGGCGCACCCCACTGAATCCACATAATGATAACGAAAGGTATAGACGCCGTCGGAGAAGGCAAACCACAATGAATCCTGCAAACGGAGCGTATCCCACAAATACCAGACACCTCCGGTGGGATAGCCCGAGAACAACACCGAATCGCCTGCACATATGCGGAAAGTATCGTCCACCGGACGCCCTTCCACCAGCGGCATGCCGCGCACCCGATAGACGGCCGTGTCGTAGGCCACACAACCCGATACCGAGTCCAATAAACGAACCACCACCCAACCGCCTACCCTCGGCACGACATAAGCGGAGTCCAGCGAATCACCGGTGCTCCAATCGAAGCGATGGGCCGGATGCACATCCTGCACCTTGGCGCCAAACCGCAGGGTGTCCTGCACACACCCTTCTGTATCGGACGGCACGATCCACACCCGCGGAAATTTGGGCACAAAAAAGGAATCTGCATAGTCTCGCACACAGCCGTTCGCCGTCACCGACATGCGATAGGAGTACCATAACCGTCCGACATCAAACGCCAACCACACCGTATCATCATAAAACGTTTGGGGGGAGTCCGTCGAGTTTCCACCATACACCCACCATGTCTGAAACACCGGTGAGTCGCCTCGCATCAGCCGGCTCCACAGGCGGTAATAATCGCAGCGCAGGAAATCCACGCCGTGCAACACGAACGGAAGTGGTTTCACCTGCACCTCAAACACCTGCCGGCGCTCGCCATACGCCGGACATGCATCATCCCGGACCCATATCGAAAAGCGATAGGGAAACGGGCGTGCGGTCCCTTCCATCGGCGTCCAGCAAAAACGTCCCTTCGGTCCCTCCATCCGCCGGCGTTGATAGCCGGCCGGCGGCGGATACGCCACAAACGACGCCCCCGGCACATCGCCTTCCATCCACATCGTCAGAGAGTCGGCTGTGTCTTCGTCCCAGGAATAGACATCAAAACAGATAGTGGACTCCTCACACACCGACACCCGCGTCACGTCTTTGCCGTTTACCCCTGAGACATGCGGGCGGCGGTTATCGCAGTCCAATATCCAGAACTGATAGTCCACCCGCGTCACGCTCAGCAAACGACCGTCTCGATATTCTTCCACATCAAAGGCTATCTGGGCCACCATGGCTTCCGTGGGAATAAACACAAAACGGCCGGTGGTTGAATCGAAATGAAACCCCTGCGGGGGCGGTCGGTCCGGATGGGGATAGCCTGCATATTTCAACGGGCTGTGTGCTGAATAATCCGCAGCATACCACACCGGTGCCGGGCGGCCGCTATATGAAGCCGACAAGGGGCGGGCCAGGCGGAAGATAAGCGAATCGCCGTCGGGGTCTTCAATCAGCGGGTCATATGCCACCGTGTCCCCCACACAGAAAAAGGGAATTTCCGGCGCTTGCCACACCGGTCCCTTACCGGTGGGGGTATCGCACAGATTGATGTCGATGTAGGTGTAAAGCCCTGCTCCGACGCCCTGTAAGTTCACCACAGGCGGGATATTGCGGGAAAATGCATAGGCATAGATGCGCGCCCAACAGCAGCTTGCCGGCTGGATCGTGTCCATGTTCAGCACAAATTCGGTGTGCAGGCGGGTGATACCGTAGCCTCCCGTCCCTGCGGTGCTGCTGTTGCAGGCACTATGGAGTTTTCCACACAGCGGGGTGACGTCTTCCATCCCTACCGGTGTTCGGGGCGAAAACCGGATGCCCCGTCCCCGGCTTGCCACATCCCGCCGGCATCCCGCCCATATGCTCACCGTTGCGGGTTGTCCGTTCCACTGCCGGCAATCGATCAATTCATACCACACCACCTTATACTGAAGCCCTCTCAGATGTTCATACCGCAACGTTAAACCGGCAATGTGTCCGGCGGCAGCATTTCCGATCAAGGGAATTCCCAGCCATAACCACCCTATGTTCCACCATCGCTTGCCGGCTCCTGTCATCAGTCCATGGATTTCATCGGCCTCTGACAACCAGCGGTTCAGACGATATCCAGCCGTTGCGCCGCCTCCATCCCGCACAAAAATCGCCCATAGGCTTTCGTTTTATGAGGTCAAAAGATACGACGTTTCCCATAAAATCAGCGAATTTCCATTTTGACGCGCCGCCCCCCGCCGGCTGAGCGCAGTCGAAGCCGCGCGGGGGGACTGATGTGAAACAATTAGGACGTGATGCATTTTTAAGGGGGCGACGCATGCGTCGCCCCTACCCCAAATAAACGGCCGCACCCTTCGGCTCCGCTCAGGGAGCGGCCTCGTTCAGGGCCTGATGCGGCAAAACCATTGTAGGAGCGCAGCAGTGCTGCGCCCCTACCCGTTCATTGGTGCCAATGTCGGCAGGGATGCCCGACGGGCATGGTTTTGTCGGAGCACGGCATGCTTCGGGGGAACATCGAACACTGATTTTTGATTTAAGGTTTTATTTTAATCTATCCTTTTTGTTCTTAAATCAGTGTTCGTTAATCAGTGTTCTTCAATCAGGTAAAAGGGGGGCATACCCAAAATATTCTATTCAGCTACCTTTGCATGCGATGGAACGGTTAAAGTTGGACGTCACCATCGACGATCGGTCGGGGTTTTGCTTCGGCGTGGTGTATGCCATCGAGATTGCCGAACGGTATTTGCAAGACCACCCGTATTTGTATTGTCTGGGGGACATTGTGCACAACGACATGGAAGTGGAGCGGCTGCGCGAGAAGGGGCTGCGGATCATCAACCATGAGGAATTTGCTCGGCTTCGAGACGAGACGGTGCTCATTCGGGCGCACGGCGAGCCGCCCTCGACCTATCGAACGGCGCTGGCGAACAACATCACGTTGCTGGATGCGTCGTGTCCGGTGGTGTTGAAGTTGCAAAATCGGGTGCGCAAGAGTTACGACCGGAAGTCGGCGGATGAGGCGGTGTTGGTGTATGGGAAGCGTCAACATGCTGAGGTGAAGGGCATTCTGGGGCAGATCGGCGAGGATGCCACCGTGGTGGAAGACATTGCGGCCATCGACGAGATGGCGCTGCCGGAGCGGGTGATCTTATTCAGCCAGACCACGAAGAGCACCGACAACTACTATGCACTGCGGGAGCGGCTTGCGGCCAAAGGCGTTGAAGTGACCTTTCATGATACGATCTGCCGGCAGGTTTCCAATCGGCACGTTCACCTGGAAGATTTCGCCCGGCGGTTCGACCGGGTGATTTTCGTGGCGGGCCGCAAGTCGTCGAACGGGAAGGTGCTTTTCAACGTGGCCCGGCAGGCCAATCCGAACACCTATTTTATTTCGCATCCGGAAGAGCTGCGGCGCGAATGGTTCTCCGCCGGCGATCGGGTGGGCATCTGCGGGGCGACCTCGACGCCGCAATGGCTGATGGAGGCCGTCAAAGAACGGCTCGAAGCGTGGTGAGGGCTATGTCTTCGGTCCGAGGCGCAAGGGGCGGAAGACAATGGAATTGACCACGAAGTTGGAAGAAGTGTCGAGGGTGCGGATAATCTGCAACGCCACCTCTTCGGGGTCCATCATATAGTCGTGGGCTTCGAGGCCGGAGACGTTGTCGAAAAAGTCGGTTCGGGTGGAGCCGGGGTGGATGCTGGTTACCTTGACGCCGTCTTCCCGCAATTCTCGGAACAGCGAGGCCGACAGGCCCGTGACGGCGAATTTGGTGGCGCAATAGCCGGCGGCCTGGGCGATGCCGTCGAGGCCGGCGATCGAAGAGACATTGACGATGTGGCCCGCGCCCTGCGCCTTCATCGCGGGGAGCAATGTTTTGATGCAGTAAAACATCCCGTGGACGTTGACGTCGAACATATGATGCCACTGGTCGAGCGTCATCTCTTCAATAGGGCCGAAATATCCCAGGCCGGCGTTGTTGATGAGGAAATCGACTTTTCCAAAGCGGGATAGCAGTTTCTGAGCGGCCTGTTGGACTTCGTCGAAGGAGCGGATGTCCACGATTCGGAAGTGAAAGCGGTCGTGTTCAAAGTCGGGCCGGCGGCGTCCCCATCCGACGACGGCGGCGCCCCGCTGGAGGAGTTGTTGCGTCACGGCTCGTCCGATGCCGCGGCTGGTGCCTGTGACCACAGCCACCTTATCGGAAAAATCGGGCAATGCGATGGACATCTTTAATCAGCCACTTTCTTTTTGATCTGGTCCACGATGTCTTTGAGTCGGCGGTCGGTTTTGAGCATCTCGTTGACTTTCCGGCAGGCGTATATGACGGTGGAATGGTCTTTATTGCCGAACTCTTTGCCGATGCGGTCGAGGGGGATGTTGGTAAAGTTCCGCACCACATACATGGCCACCTGCCGGGCCCGCACTACGGGCTGTTTGCGGGAGCTGGAGAGGATGTCTTCGGGATCGACGTTAAAATATTCCGCCGCCACGTTGATGATTTCCCGAATGGAGACCTCTTTGACGGTCGACTCCCGATAACGGTCGATGACCGAGCGGACGAGGTCGATGGTGATGGGTTGTTGGAGGTGCATGGAATGGGCCAGCAGCGATACGAGCACGCCCTGTAAGGCGCGGGCGTTGCCTTCGACGTGTTCGGCGATGTAGGCGTAATATTCTTCGGGGAGGTCGAGGCCTTCTTCCGAGGCTTTCTGACGAAGGATGCCCAGGCGCATTTCGTAGTCGGGGCGATGGATTTCGGCGAGCAGGCCGATGCGGAAGCGGGAGACGAGTCGGTCCATCATCCCCTGCAATTCGGTGGGGCGGCGATCGGAAGTGACGATGATTTGCTGGCGGTTTTGATAGAGAAAATCAAAGATGGTAAAGAAGGTGTATTGCGTTTTTTCCTTGCCCATCAGGGTCTGGATGTCGTCGATGATGAGGACGTTCAGGCTTTCGTAGAAGCGGAGGAAGGTGGGATAGTTTTTGTGCTTGATGACGGCATCGATGTATTGGACGGAAAACTCTTCGGCGGTGACGTAGTAGATTCGGCGCTTGGGATGTCGGCGGAGCAACTCGTTTCCGAGGGCGTGGACAAGGTGGGTTTTTCCCACGCCGGAAGGTCCGTAAATAAAGAGCGGGTTAAATGATTCATGGAACCCCTTTCGGGCGATTTCCTTGGCGGCCTGCAGGGCCATCTGGTTGGCTTCGCCCTTGACGAAGTTTTGAAATGTAAGGGAGGGGTTGAGGTGGGTGGAGGCGGCGGGAATGGATTGGGGCGGCGTCACGGGCTGTCCGCAGCCGATGCGGTCGAGCAGTGAGGGCGGGTTGGTGGTGCCTGAGGCGGGGTGAAAGCCTACGCCGTTTTTGACGATGGCATATTCCAGCCCTGCTTTGGGGCTCAGATGACGCGTCAGCACTTTCCGTAATACGGGCAAATAGTGTTGTTCTATCCAGTCGGAGAAATATTCGGTGGGCACCTGGAGGACCAATATCCGTCCGTCCTTGATGTCGATGGCTTGAAGGGGTTCGAACCATAAATGAAATGCCTTGGACCCTACTTCCTTTTTAATATCGGCCAGGCATTTATCCCACACTTTTGTGGGCTGAGCAAGTTTTGTTCCGGGCGGCATAGAATATTCTATTGTTTCGGTGAAGCCTCAATCAAGGCTGTCACTGATTGGTATATGCGTGGATTAATGAGGGGACAAAGATGCCGCATTCCGGCCGATAAAAAGTTTCTCACAACGGGCTCGGACAAAAAAAGATTTCCGATATTTCCGCCCGATCCTTTTTGACGATAACGGACGAGAAACAGCAGCAGCAGCGGCCTCTTTGTTTTTTCACAATTTTTTAGGGGCTGATTAAATGGTTTTCCACATCGCCGGTCCGACAGAAGGCGGAGCGGGGCATCACCGCATGAGCGTCAGCCAGCTTCGGTGCAGGCGGGGTTCATATCCGCCCTGATATTTGATCAGCACCAGATAGACACCCTCCGGTGCCGGCTTTCCTTTCCAGGTTCCATCCCAGCCGGTCCGATAGTCGTCGGTGGAAAATATCCGTGTCCCCCAACGATCATAAATCATCATCGTAAAGGTGCGGAAGTTGCCGCCCACCACGGCAAAGGTGTCGTTCACACCGTCGCCATTGGGGCTGAATGCCGTGGGCACCCACAGATAGGCATCGAAAGCGGCACACCACCAGTTCGACAACGAGCGCATCCGCCCGCTGTCGGCCACCGCCGCCGCCCGAAAACACTTTTTGAAGCCGGAATAGGGAAGGACGTCGATATTCGCGGCGGTGTCGGAGGTGGTGAGCAGGTTGACGGGTGCGGGCTGTTCGTTGGTGCGCACCCATATTTCATAGCCGTCCGGCAGCCATCCCCGATAGCGGTTGAACCACAGGTTCACGTGAAAGTTGTCGGCTTTTTCTCCTTGCAGCAGGATGCTGCGGTGGGGCGTCGATAGGATTTTTTCGCCGCAGATATTGCGGGCGGCTATTTGATAGTCGTAATACAAGGCGGCAGTGTGGGCCGTTTGGTCTTCGTAAAACAATGCGCGTGCGGGGACGTCAAAGGTGATTTGTGTTCCTGCCGAGGAGCGGCGATGGAGGGGCGCTTCATCGGGATGGTAAAACATGGCCATGGTGTCCCATTCGATACGCAGGATGCGGTCGTCGTTTTCGAGGGTGGTCACCAGCCGCAGGGTGATGATGGGCGAGTCGATGCGGACGGTCCAGCGGCGCGGTTCGCTTCGGCACCCTCTATCGGAAACGGCCTGCACGGTCAGCAGGCCCGCCGGCACCTGATTCCAGTCCACCACGACGGCCGTGTCGGTGCTGTCGGTCATTCGCCCGCCTTCCACTTGCCAGAAATAGGTCAGCGAAGGAAGCGGATCGCGGACGATGTAGGGTTGTGCGCTGTCCGGCAAACACACGTCAAAGGTGCCATCCAGCGCCACGGGGCCGGGCGTGGGATAGACATCCACTTCGAGGGTGTCGCCTTCTCCCACACATCCGTCCGACGACACCGGCCAGGCCATAATCTGATAGTGCGCCAATGAATCCCACCACACCGTTAATCCATCATTATCGGCTTGATACTGATGGGGCGTCGGCTGGAGTTGCCACGCCACCGATTGCGTATGGGCCCCCTTAAACACCACCACATAATCGGAATCGCCGTCACACGCCATCGAGTCCCCCAGCAACGAAAGCGGGTCAGGTGAAGGGAAGAGGCGGACCTGCTTCCACACGGTGTCTCCGTAGCACCATCGGGCGTTGACGGAGTCGTAGGCCCGCTCACGGACGTATAGGTTTTGCAGTCCCGGCTGGGTCCACTTGACGCGCACGCTGTGCGTGCCCTGCCCCCATACCACGAATCCTCCGAGGCCTGCAACGCCCCACTTAAAATAAGACCCGTTTGCCGGGGGCACCTGATAGGGCACCAGCGTATCGGTCAAGCAGAGGGTGTCGGGGCCTTCGATGGGGGGCGTCTGGAGGTTATAACTCATTGCAACGGGGATGGTCACCGTATCGCCCCAGCATCCTTCCCGTGTCTGCTGAACGACCGAGACGGTTCCGCTGCCGGGATTTCCCCATTTCACCAGTATGCGGTCGCCGATGGAGTCCGACTTGATAAGTCCACCGGTGACCCGCCAATAATAGCGGCTGCCGGGCACGGTGTCCACCCAATAATAAATCCAGGCGTTGGGACAGACGACGCGGCGGCCATAGACCGTGTCGGGACGGGGAACGTAGGACTGAAAATAGAATGTGCGCGTCCGTGTGCAGCCATACACATTGGTGGCTTCCACCTCCAGCCATGCGCCGACGGGCTGCTGCCACAACACCCGCACCGAAGCGCGGGTCGAGTCGCCGACCAGGGTTCCACCGCCCACACGCCACCGGTATTGCACCCCCGGCGATGAGTCCACGGCATATTCAAACTCGCCGCCCACGCAATACACCGAGTCGCCCATCAGCGAGTCGATGGCGGGCAACGGATTGACCCGCACCGTTACCGTATCCCACACGGTGCAGCCGGCGTCGGTGGTCATTTCCAGCACATAATTGAGATACTGGACGGTGGGGGAATCGAGTTGGACGGTCAGCAGGGGCAGCGGGTCGGTGGGGTTGTCCAATCCGGTGGTGGGGTGCCATTGATATTGATAGCCGGAGCGGATCGTGGAGGAGTCGCCCAGGCGGACGCTTTCGCCGTCGCATATGGTGATTTGCGGGTTCCATGCATAAGGCGGCGGGGCGGGCCCGACGGAGACGGTTCGGGTGAGGGTGTCTTTGCATCCATTGGGGCTGGTGCCGATGAGGCGGATGGTGGCGGGCTGCGTTGTATTGGAAGGGTTGGTAAAACGGATCAACACCGCCGAGTCGGCATCGGTGAGGATGGTGGCGGCGCCGGTCACCTGCCACTGGCGCTGGGTGCCGGGGGGCGAGTTCACGGCGGTCACCCAGACTTCTTCTCCGT
>JALVCQ010000140.1 GCA_027009805.1 Bacteroidota bacterium | reverse complement strand
CATCTACCCGCTGCTGGCCCGAGACCACATGCCGCTGATGCTCGGCATCTTTTTCTTTGTGGGCCTCATCGCCGCCGCCCTTTCCAGTGCCGACTCGGCCATCACCGCCCTCACCACCGCCTTCATCAACGACTTCCTCCCGCCCCGATGGCATCAGCGGAAAAAGCGCTATCTGGTGCAACTGGGATTCTCAATGCTGATATTTTTCCTTGTGGCGGCCTGGGCGCGGATGCATGACGAAGCCGTCATCGCCACCCTCTTCAAGTGGGCCGGCTATACCTATGGCCCCCTGCTGGGCCTCTTTGCCTACGGCATCTTGATCGGACGAAAAACGCCCGACCGCCTCACCGCCCTGCTGGCGCTTCTCACGCCCGCCGTCGGGTGGGCCGTCCAATACTTCTCGGTGAAGTGGTGGGGCTATCAGTGGGGCTTCGAACTGCTCCTCCTCAACGGCCTCCTCCTAATGGGCGCCTTGTGGCTGACCCGCTACCGTGAAAAGGCGGTGTGAGGGAGGGCGGATTACACCCGTTTAGAAAGGAGAAAGCCCCGGAGCCCCCAAAGAATTATACTTGAGTTACATTTTTGATGGCAGAATTATAGTTTTTGGGCAAAAAGTATAATTCTACGCAATCGCATCCTCCTCGAGGACGGATAAAATTGCTCTGGCAATAAATGTTTTTCCGTAAGAGCTTTTATCGACTTGTTCCAGGATCCCGGCTTGGACGAGTTTTTCAATATTGCGCTGTGCCGCCGGATAAGTGATGTCAAGGATACGTTGCGCTTGAGAAATGGTGATGAATGGCGTAATGAAGAGCTGCTCCACCAGGCGAAGCAAGAGTGCCGACTTGCGGGCTTGACTCAATCGATCGTACCAAGCGGCTTGCAGGTCTTGCAACTTTCGGATTTTATCGATGGTCTCCCGCGCTTGTTCGGCGATGCCGCTGAGGAAAAACTGCACCCACTCCTTCCATGCGCCGCGCTGGCTGACGGCCATGAGTAGGTCGTAGTAGGCGTTGCGGTGGCGGTTGAAGTAGGCGCTCAGATATAGCAAGGGCTGGGAAAGCAGTTCCCAATCAGCCAGCAGCAGTGAAATAAGCAGACGTCCAATACGACCATTGCCGTCGAGAAAGGGATGGATGGCCTCGAACTGGTAGTGGATCAGCGCCAGACGGATCAAGGGCGGGTAATCGTGTTCATGGTGAATGTAGGCTTCGAACCTGGAAAGGATGTCCAGCAATTGGTCGGGCGGCGGTGGCACGTAGTCCGCTTCGTTCAGCGTGCATCCCGGGCGACCGATCCAGTTCTGGCTGCGCCGAAATTCGCCGGGCGTCATCTTTTCGCCCCGAACGCCCTTCATCAGCAGCGCGTGGAGCTCGCGAAACAGGCGCAGACTGACGGGCAGGGTGTGCAACCGCTCCAGACCATATTCCAGCGCGTGAACATAGTTGAGCACCTCGCGCACGTCCGACTCGGGTGGGCGAGGCGCCATGCCGGGCAAGGCCGGTTGTCCCGCCTCGTAAGCATATAGATCCGCGATGTCGGCCTGCGTGCCTTCGATACGAGATGACAGCACGGCTTCTTTGCGGATGAAAGGACGGATGAGCAGATGCGGGTTGGCAATGGTGCGGCCTATGCCTGCCAGCTCACCCAGGGCCCGGTCAGCCTTCGAAAGCGTTTGCAAAAGCGGAAGGTCGAGTGAGAGCCTGGGGGGAAGCGGGTTAGGGACAAAGGCCCAATACGCAGTCTTTCCCCGCCCCACCTTTACCAGCCCGCCGGCGGTGCTGTCTTTGAAAAGTTCAGGATTCATGCCGAAAGGTGAAGGGAGGCTGCTCCCATCAAAATGAGCACGCTCAACAAAGCTGAAAGACAGCCTCCCTTATCCCGGCAAGGCTTTACAGCTTGATGGTGTCCTGACCGGGTTCCCAGTCACACGGCACCAGCTCGCCCCGATCGGCCACTTGCAAAGCATTGAGCATCCGCACCACTTCGGCCACGTTCCGACCCGTGCTCAGGTCGTTGACGCACACCCAGCGGATGGTGCCTTTCGGATCCACGATGAAGGTGGCCCGATAAGCAATCTTTTCATTTTCTTCCAGGATGCCCAGCTCTTCGGCCAGCGACTTGGACGTGTCGGCCAGCATCGGGAATTTCAGATCCCGCAGCTTCGGCTCGTGTTGCCGCCAGGCCAGATGCACAAACTCCGAGTCGGTCGAAGCCCCGATCAGCATCGCATTGAGCTGCTCGAAGTCTTCATAATGATTGTTGAAAGAGACAATCTCGGTGGGACATACGAAGGTGAAATCTTTCGGCCACCAGAACATCACCATCCACTTGCCCGCTTTGATGTGGTCTTCGTTCGTAATGGTGGCAAAGGCGTTGCTCAGATCCGTCGAGACGGTCGCCGTTTTGGAAAATTCTGGAAATTTTTCGCCGATGGATAATACGCGCATAGCTTTTTTCTTTTTTTGTTGGTGGTGCAAAGATAGCAAGGAGCGGAGGAGGGGGGCCGCATGCTTTTATCCAA
>JALVCQ010000139.1 GCA_027009805.1 Bacteroidota bacterium | reverse complement strand
AACCTTAGAGCATGCTCAGCAGAATCATCCAACAAATCCTCTGCAGCCCCAGCTCCGATAACAGTATTGCCCCACCCTGGTATAGAGTTCCTTAGTGCATCATCCCCGATAACTACGTTATACTTAAATCCTCCATACTGTAAATAATCGCTATACAGATTTGTCGTATCTCCACGAATAGTCGCGGCCTCTGTTCCAATGATCACGGAATGTTCTTCTGGTATGCTATGTGCTGCGGTATCGGCAAGTGCTCGATTTCCTATCACCACTAAATCCACAGCAGAATCTAACTGTATCCCTGTCACCGCTCCGATGGCAACGATTCCGCGCCCATATTCCAGGTCGGGAAGGCCCTGGGAGCCAATCACCACCATGGCACTATCCAGCTCTTCCGGCATCAAGTCCAGAGAATTGAGAACAGAATCTCCAATGGCGACATGATGATTTCCTTTCAGGACATTGAGGGCGGCTTCAGACCCTATCAGGACATTTTTCTGCAGTCCTCCGCCGTTGCTATAATATCCTGCTCGATAACCGATGGCCACGTTATAGTGGGAATTTCGTGAGAAGTGCATGGCCTCCTTGCCGAGGACGGCATTGTAGGTGGCGGAAGTGTCGTAGTAAAGGGCACGGGACCCCACTACGGCATTGTGGGAAGCTGTCGTAGCATTGTGCATTGCATACGATCCGAGGGTGGTGTTGTAGCTTCCGGTGGTGTCGTTTGCCAGGGCCCAGTATCCCACGACCGTATTGTGGTCGCCGGTTTTGTTATCTTCCATGGCAAAAGCGCCTATCACGGTGTTGTAGCTTCCGGTGGTGTTGGCGGGGAGGGTGATGGCGCCGACGGCGGTGTTTCGCTGTCCGGAGGTGGTGTTATACATGGCGATGTATCCGAGGGCGGTGTTGTAGAAGGCGCCGTCGGTATGGGCCAGGGCCCGGTATCCCAGTGCGGTGTGTCGGGTGCCTGTTTGGTTGGCGGCCAGCGTGGAGTCGCCCACGGCCGTATTGAGGCTTCCCGTGGTGTTTTTCTCCATCGAATAACGGCCGACGGCGACGTTGTTGCTGCCGGAGGTATTGTTTGTCAGCGCCCAGAAGCCGATGCCTACGTTGCCGTCTGCATTGCTTGAAGAGAGAGCGGCGTCGCCGATGGCCACGTTATGGTTTCCCGTGGTGTTTTGCTGAAGGGCTGCGGAGCCTATTCCCACATTGTATTCCCCCGTCGTGTTATCTTGAAGCGCGGAAATACCGACTGCGATGTTGCCAAGCCCTGTGGTGTTGGAGTAGAGGGCTGTTCCTCCCACCGCTATGTTAAAATAACCTGTGGTATTCGACGATAGCGTATTGGAGCCGATTGCCACGTTTGCGTTGCCTGTGGTGTTCTGTTGCAACGCATATTTGCCAATGGCGATATTTTCGTCGCCCTCCTTGTTGTTCCGCAGTGCTTCGGAGCCAATGGCCACGTTTTCGATGCCTGCGGAGTCTTTCGAGAGGGCATAATATCCGATGGCGATATTATCGGATACGCCTTTGGTGGCATCTTTCATTGCAAATACGCCGACGGCCACATTTCGTGCCGGATTCTCGGCATTTTCCAAGCTATTCAGCCCCACTGCCACATTATAGCTGCCGGTGCTGTTGGTTTTCAAGGCACCCGCCCCTATTGCGGCATTATAATTTCCTATGGTGTTATTGTAAAGGGCATCCACTCCCAGGGCCATGTTATACACCCCTGTCGTATTCAATCCGAGCGCATAGGTTCCCATCGCCATATTGGCAAAACCGGTTGTATTGTCTCGGAGGGCTTGCTTACCAAGGGCAATGTTCCAATAACCAGTAGTATTGTTCCGCAGTGCTTCGGAACCAATCGCTACGTTTTCGTAGCCCGTGGAGTCTTTCGAGAGAGCGTAATATCCAATGGCGATATTATCGGACACGCCCTTGGTGGCATTAGTAAGGGTGTAAGCCCCTATGGCTACGTTGCGCAGGGGGGTATCGGGGGTTTTCAAAGCCTGATGTCCGATGGCTACGTTATATGAGCCTCCGATATTTTCCAACATGGTTTGATATCCCATGCCCACATTGGCGCCCCCCTGGTCGAGGTTGAAAAGGGCTTCGTGCCCGATGGCGACATTATAACTGGTGTCCGCCATGTTTTCGAGGGCACTGGTGCCGATGGCGATGTTATATTGCCCCGCGGTATTATTAGCGAGGGCATTTTCACCGATGGCAATGTTGTTTCGGTTGTTGAGGTCGTCTTGATCGCCGGCGCCCACGCCGATGAAGATGCTTTGACCGGTTCCGATTTGATGGATATGTCCTTTCACCGTCAGGGGGGCTGATGGGTTCGGGGTTCCGATGCCGATCCATCCGGCATCGGTGACGGCCACCGTGTCGGTGGAGGTTACCGTGTTGGGATAAATAAATGCGCCTCGATCGGACCAGTAGTTGGTTCCCCCGCTGCCTACGGTTCCCCATGTGCCGTCACCGCGGAGCACCTGAGAAGCGTTTCCTGTGAAGGGAATACCGACGACATCGCCATTCGAGAAGCGGACCATCATCGAGTCGAGCGACGTGAGGGAGGCCCCACCGGTTGAGACCAGTTTGTCAAGATGCATTGTCCCCCCTACGTGGAGCGTTTGCAGGGGGGCAGAGGTATTAATACCGACCTTATATGCATTTCCTCCCGGCCCCACGACAAAGAGGTAGTCATCCACCACGTAGGTGGCATTTGTGGAATCAAATCCCCAAACGAAAGTTCCCTTGCCGCCGGTTCCCATGCCATACCCACCAACCCACGAGTAGTCGCCGTCGGCCATGTTATCAGCCCCGCCGGGGACCATGGCGTAATTACCGGTGGCGATGTTGCTTCTTCCGGCGCCGACAAATGCGTATTTAGCAGCGACATTTTGTGCGCCGCCACCGATTACAGCGCCGGTATCCATGGCCACATTCAGCATTCCGCCACCGATAAACGCGGAGTGTGCCTGGGCTTTATTAGAGATGCCGCCCACCACAGCAGCTGCGGGTCCTGCGGCCCGGTTGGCTGCGCCGGCTCCCACAAAAGAGGAATTCCCGCCGGCGGTATCGGCCTGTCCTCCGGCCACTACGGCAAAGGGCGCCGTAGCTCTGTTGGCCGTTCCGGCCACAGCAGCGGCAGCCGTATCGGTGGCGGCGTTATTAATTCCTCCAACTACCGCCGAGGATACGCCGGAAGCCACATTGGTGCCGCCACCGCCGACAAAGGCATACTTTCCACTTGAATTTCCTTGCCCTCCTACTATCACGGCGCCTGTATCCACGGCCTTATTGCCCGCTCCGGCTCCTACAAACGCAAGTGGTTTCCTGGCGGCATTGAGCATCCCACCGCCGATGAAAGAGAGGGAGCCACCGGCCGTATCTTTCCATCCCGTCACGACAGCGGCCCCGGCGCCGGAAGCGATATTAAGACCGCCGCCTCCGACAAATGAGGAGTCGCCACTGGCGGTATTGTCCTGTCCGAACGCCGTCGAGTAGGTACCGACATTAGCGTGGTCCCATTGGCTTCCTGCCACGCTTCCCGCCCGTAGGGCGGCTTTATTGGGATTCCAGATAAATGCTGTTTTAGCACCTGCGGGTATGGTGCTGCCGCTGCCGGTCGTTCCTTCGGCGTATATCATCCCGTCGTTGGCTACGTGGAGGCGGTAGGCCGGGAGTGCTGTGCCGATACCTACATTGCCAGCATTGTTGATAATAAAATAAGTGTTGGCGGCGTAAATGACCCGAAACAGCGGACCGGTGTAAGACGAGGGGGCCTGGATGTCAAGCCGCGCTGCGGGGTTGGTGGTTCCGATGCCTACTTCCTGTGCGTTTACAGCGGCCGTTGTGGCCCATATGCTCAGGGCACCGAGCGCCCATATCCGACGAAGACGGGGTTGTGTGTTCATGAGGTGCGCTGTTTTTCATTACTGCAAAATAAAAAAAACAGCTAAATGCGCACTCACTTACGAAGTCGCTCAATAATATTTAGACACTTTCTACAAGTCGGTTCGGGGTGTGGTGGGAATGTAGGAGCAAACGGCCGGTCGCCTCCACATCATGCATCGCTTATCGCGTGAGGGGGCCCGGAGGGCGCCGAGCCGTGAGGCGAGGCGGACCGCCCTTCGACAAGCTCAGGGACCGCCGCCCGTGGGAAACACCCGCTGGCTGAGCGGAGTCGAAGCCACGCGGGTGGCGCAGGGTGTGGGGTGGGATGGTGGGCGGGCCGAGGCGAACAGCCGAGCCCGCAGGGGCCCGACCCGAAGGCGGCACAGCCGCCGAAGGGGCACGCCCAAAAAAGAATTAACTTCCGAGTTTCTGAATGCGTCGGCGATAGACGTTGAAGAAGCGGGCTCGGGAGATGAAACCGAGGTAATGGCCTTCGGCATCGACAACAGGGAGTATCCATGCCCGGGTTTTATCGAAAGCCTGCATGACCTCGTGCAGCGGAACGCCTTTTTTAATGGCGGCCGGGGGCAAATGCATCACATCGGAGACGCGGATGGCCCGCCATCGGGATGGGTCGAACATGAACTCGCGGATGTCGTCGAGATCGACGACGCCATGGAGATGTTGGTGTTCGTCAAGGACGGGAAAGGTGTGTCGATGACTTTTCTTGACGGCTTCGACGAGGTCGGCGAGGTAGCCGTCGATGGGCACGGGGACGAAGTCTTTTTCGATGAGGGGGTCGAGCCGAATGGAAGAGAGGATGCGGTGTTCGGGGCTTGTGGCGGTGATGCCTTTTTCTTTGAGGTGGTCTTCGAAGATATAGCCGTATAGAGAGCGGCGTTCGAGGAGAGAATAGACGCCGTAGGCGATGGCGCTGGTAAGGATGAGGGGAAGAAGGAGTTGATAGCCTCGGGTGATTTCGGCGATGAGGAAGATGGCGGTGAGGGGGGCGTTGAGGAGTGCGCTGAGGGTACCGGCCATTCCGACGAGGGCGAGGTTGTTGGCGGGTGCGGTGCCGCTTCCGATGCCGAGGAGGTCGAGGGTCATGGCAAAGGCGTATCCGAGGAGGGAGCCGATGAAGAGGGTGGGTGCGAATATGCCGCCGGTGCCGCCGGCACCGAGGGTGATGCCTGCGGCGAGGGGCCGCAACAAAGCGGTAGTCAACCAGAAGAGCACCAGCATCCACGAGGCGCCTTCAAGGTAAGGCGTCCAAAATCCGAAGATGGATGGCATTCGATGAATGCCCAGCACGTGTTTGATGGCATGATAGCCCTCACCGTAGAGGGGCGGGAAGGCCAGGATGAGGGCGCCGAGGATGATACCGCCGATGAGGATGCGCTGACGGGCGCGGGACATCCAGGCCAGTTTGTTTTCGGCCATTCGGATGGTGCGGGTGAAATGAACGGCGCCAAGGCCGGCGACCACACCCATGGCGAGATAGTATGGCAGGTCGGCATAGCGGACCACATCGACATGGGAGAAGTTGAACAGGATCACGTCGCCGAAGAAGAGGCGTGCGGTGAGGACGGCAGTGACGGATGCCATCAGGAGAGGGACCAGGCCCAACGGCGGCAGGGCGATCATGAGGACCTCGAGGGTAAAGAGGACGCCGGCGATGGGTGCGTTAAAGATAGCTGCTGCAGCTGCGGCGGCGCCGCACGCCAGCAGGAGGGTTCGGTTCCGCACGCCCAGCCGGAAAAGCGTGGCAAGGTTGGCACCCCATGCGCCGCCGGTGGCCACGATCGAGGCTTCCAGACCGAGCGAACCGCCAAACCCCACGGTAAGGCCGCTGCCCACCATGTGGGCGTAGGTGTTTTGGACCGGAACGAATGATTTTTTGTATTGCACACGATACATCAGGTCCACTGTCCCATGCGGGAGGCGTCCTTTGACCGCCCAGCGCTGGAAGGCGTAGGCCAGCGCAATGCCTATCGATGGAAACAAGAAAAAAAGATATGACCGCCACGTCTCATTGACGGAATATTCCAACAGATAATGAACGCCCCACACCAGCCCTTTGAGGGTTACCACAGCCAGGCCGGCGATGATGCCGACCACCACAGCAAGAAACCACACAAAATGGCGCGTGGAGATATGGCGGAACCGCCACAGTAAGAAACGACGAAACCACGGCGCGCCGGCCAGTCGGGGAAAAGAGAAGCGGAAAGAGGGATGCATAAATTTGCCGCCCTTAGCTTTTCTTCTTGAAAAAAGAGCGAGCAAATCTATGAAGGTATTGATCAATGGTCTGGATGAACGGGTAAAAGCATTGCAGCCGCTCATCCCTTCGGATGTGGATTGCATGACGGTGACGACCGAGGCGCTGTTTTCGGAAGTCAGTAGTTTTCAGCCGGATGTAATTTTCATGGCCGATCTGGATGAACATCCGGAACGGCTGAGCTTACTGACGGCATTTGACGGTGTGGTGGTAGGTTGTGCTGTGAAACGTTCATTGTATGAGATGGCCGCCGCCTATGACGGCGCCCTGCCTTTTACGCTGGTGGGCATGAACATGTGGCCGTTTTTTGCTTCGAGGGAAAGTCGGGAGATGAGCCGCCTTTCGGACAATGCTGTGCCTGCGTTCATCGAGGCCTGGGGCTGGAAGGTGAGATGGGTGGCTGATCGGGTGGGGATGGTCACGCCGCGCATTCTGGTGATGATCATCAACGAGGCCTATTACACCGTGCAGGAGGGGACGGCATCGAAGGAAGCCATCAACACGGCGATGCGGCTGGGGACCAACTATCCCGGCGGACCTTTTGAATGGGTGGCGGCCATCGGCGTGAAGGAAGTGTATGGGCTGCTGGTTCGGCTGTGGGAAGACACCCGGGATCCGCGCTATCGCCCTGCGCCGCTTTTGAAGGAAGAAGCCTATATGAACGGCTCGGGCCGTTAACACCCGTCCCTGAGCGGGCTGCTACTTTTGCGCCCGCCGACAACACATGCTACTGATGAGCCATATTTATCGCACACACACCTGCGGAGAACTTCGTCTGTCGGACGTGGGGACCACGGTTCGGCTGTCGGGATGGGTTCAGCGGGTTCGCCGGCTGGGCGGAATGGTGTTCGTCACCCTTCGGGATCGTTACGGGATTACGCAACTGACGGCACGTGCCGACCGCGATCCCGACATGTTCAACCAACTGAACGCCCTCAAACGGGAGTTCGTGATTCGGGCCGAAGGCGTGGTGATCGAGCGGGAAAGTAAAAATCCCGAATTGCCCACCGGCGACATCGAGGTGATGGTGGAGCGGCTGGATGTGCTCAATCCGTCGAAGCTGCCGCCGTTCCTGATTGAAGATCAGACCGACGGCGGCGAGGCGCAACGGCTGCGGTATCGGTATCTGGACCTTCGGCGTCCGGTCCTTCAGCGCCATTTCATTTTTCGGCATCGGGCGCTTCAGACGGCGCGTCGTTATCTTTCCGATGCGGGTTTTTTAGAGATTGAGACACCATTTCTGGTGCGTTCCACGCCGGAAGGGGCGCGGGACTTCGTGGTGCCGTCCCGCCTGCAAAAGGGCAAGTTTTATGCGCTGCCGCAGTCGCCGCAGTTGTTTAAGCAGCTGCTGATGGTGGCGGGGTATGACAAATATTTTCAGATTGTCAAATGCTTTCGGGACGAAGACTTTCGGGCCGATCGGCAGCCGGAGTTTACGCAGATCGACTGTGAGCTGTCGTTTGTAACGCCGGAAGACATTTACCACATTTTTTCCGGGATGGTAAAGACGCTGTTTTCGGAATTGCTCGATTATGATTTAGGCGAAATTCCGCTTATTCCTTACGACGAGGCCATTCGGCGCTACGGCATCGATAAGCCCGACCTTCGTTTTGGCCTGGAATTGCAAACGCTGCCACCGCCGGAGAACGTGCGGTCGTTTCCGCCGCTTTCCGACTTTTCGCCCGAACGGGAGGCCCTGGTGGGCATCGTGCTGCCTGACGGCGCCCGCCTGTCCCGCAAGCAAATCGACGGGCTGGGGGCCATCGTCAAGGAAGCACCACATGGCTTGTGGGGGGCGGCGTGGATCAAGTGGGAACAAGACGGCACGCTGCGCTCGTCGGTGAAAAAGTTTTTTGACGCCTCGGCCCAGCAGGCGCTGATGGAAGCTGCCGGCGGGAAGCCGGGCGACCTGCTGGTGTTCAGCGGCGGCCCCACGCCGCGCATCTACGAAGCGATGGGCGCGGTGCGGCTGGCAGCCATTTCGTTGCTGGAATTAAAACCGGAAAAAGACTTTGCCGCGGCGTGGGTGGTGGACTTCCCGCTTTTCGAGTGGGACGAAGAAAACGAGCGCTACGTGTATAGCCATCATCCTTTCGTGATGCCTGCGAAGGGTGACTTCTCGCCCGATGACGACCTGCTGGCGTTGAAAGGGCAGTGTTATGACTTCGTCCTGAACGGCCACGAGCTGGCCAGCGGGTCGATCCGTATTCATCAGCGCCTGTTGCAGGAAAAGGTCTTTGAAGTGCTGGGCATGTCCCGCTCGGAATATGAGGAGAAGTTTCGTTTTCTGTTGGAAGCGCTGGAATACGGCGCGCCGCCGCACGGCGGCATTGCCTTTGGGTTCGACCGGCTGGTGGCGCTGATGGTGGACACACCTTCCATCCGCAACGTCATTGCCTTTCCGAAGAACAACGCCGGACAGGACCTGATGCTGGAAGCGCCGGCGGCCATTGCGCCCGAGCAGCTTGATGAGCTGGGATTATGTCTCAAAGAAGAAGAACCACAGCCCTGAGGCCAACATCATAAGGTTCTCTCCCCCTCCCCCATCAAAAAAACGGGGCGTCGGTTCAGATGAGCCGACGCCCCGTTTACACTTTTCAAGCCGCTTCCAAGCCTACCGAACGATCCAGCGGGTGGTGCGGCGATAGCCTTTTTCGCCGGTCAGTTCCACCGTATAAACGCCGGCGGGCAACTTCGAGGCCCCTTCCACCGGCAGGAACACGCGGCCGATGGTGCGACCATACCGCCGCTGCCAGACTACCTTACCGGCGACGTCATAGACCTTCACCGACACCGCCTGCGGCGTTTCCACCACAGCTTCAACGTAAGCTTGTCCGCCAACATACGGATTGGGCGTCATCGCCATCATCGAGATGTCGGAGGCGGGATCGGCAATGCCCGTGGGATAGATCACCTGCACGGCTTTCTTGTTGGCGTTATCCACCTTGCCGTTGGATTTGAGGAGCGCCACGGCGATGTGGAGGTGATGGCCCCGCCATTTGGAAAGCAAGCCGGCACTATCGAGCACGAACGTCGTGGTCATGGTTTGTCCGGCCGTGCCGCTGCCGCCGAAGGAATCGACGCCCTGCACGCTGCCGAAGACATAGCGGGATACCATATCATATTTCATCATGCTGGCCGGCACCGGATTGGGCAGGTTTTCAAAGCCGCCCATCGGGCCGCGACCGCCACCCGCATAGGCATTGGCCTGAGCGTATCCCGAGCCCGTCCCTGTTACAGAGTCTTCATACACGACGACAACCAACTTCGGCGAAGCCATATTTTGCAGGAACTCCGTTTTGACCCGAACGGTCAGCTTCCCCGCGTTCATATCATAGACGGCGCTATCCACCCACACCCGAGCCATGGGGGCCGCCTGCGCCCGCTGCACAATCTCCGCGGGAATGTCGAGGGGGTCACCTACGTAGTCACGTTCCGCAATGA
>JALVCQ010000138.1 GCA_027009805.1 Bacteroidota bacterium | reverse complement strand
TGCTCCAATGAAAGGGCGGGAACGGGCGCCGTTCGTTCCACGGGCGTGTCGGGGTCGAGCGAGGGCGTAACGGCACCCAGTCGGATGGTGCCTTCATATACTTTGGTCAATGCCTGAAGGTGCTGGATGGTGCGGGTGGCCCGCCCGATCGCCAGCAACACCAGACCAGTGGCAAAGGGGTCCAGCGTGCCGGCATGGCCGGCTTTGATGCGGCGCCGATGGCGTTTGATGCGCCGGATGATGTCGAAGGTGGTGATGCCGGCGGGTTTATTGACCAATAAGATTCCGTATGCCGGCTGTTCGGCCCGCCACGAAGAACGGTCGATGACGGGCGGTTTTTCCTTTACTGTTTTTACGAGGTCCATGCGAAGATGATTGCCGCCGCGCCCACGGCCACGCAGTAATATGCAAAATAGATGAGCTTGCTTTTCCGCACCAGGGCAATCATCCACCGACACGCCACCACACCACTGAGGTAGGCCGTGATGAAAGCCACCGTCAAGGGCATCATCATCTGTTGCATTGCCTGCGGGTGTTGCATCAGTTCGATGGCTTTAATCAGCGTGGCGCCCAGAATCGGCGGCAACACCATCAAAAAAGCAAATCGGGTGACTTCCGTTTTATCATATCCGCCCAACAGGCCGGTGCTGATGGTGGCCCCCGAGCGCGAAACGCCTGGAATCACGGCAATGGTCTGGGCAATGCCCATCCATAGGGCGCCTTTCCAATCGATGGGCTTGCGGCGAACTTTGACCCGGGTGGTCAACCACAGCAGCCCCCCCGTGAGCACGAGCATGGCCCCCACCCATCCTATCCGTCCGGTAAAAAGTCCCTCAATCTCGTCTTCCCATAAAAGACCGACCACCGCCACAGGGATCATCGACAGCACGATGAGCACCCCCCATCGAAAGAAAGGCGATCGGCGGCGTATCAGGAGCGTATCCCGGGCAATGGCCAGGGTTTCGGTCCGATAGACCGTGAAGATGCTGAGGGCCGTGGCCATGTGGACCGTCACCGTAACGGCCAGGTTGTCGGCGGTTTGAATGCCCAACATCGCCCGCAACAGCTCGATATGACCGCTGCTGCTGACGGGCAGAAACTCCGTCAGCCCCTGCAGCAGGCCCAGAAGGGCCCCTTCCCATGCATTCATCTATGCCTGCTCCTTCGGAGCGTCCTTTTTCCGCCCGCCGAAACGCGCCAGAATGGCATAGATCTCGACGGCATATCCCAGCATCACCAGAATGGTCGGATAGGTAATCCGCTCCGGCGCGAAGATGTCTTTGCCGTCGCCGTCATACATCATCACATAACCGAGGACAATCAGCACCAAACCGACGCCCATCCAGATAAAGTTCCATTTGGTAAAGGGAAAGCCCTGCGGAATGTGCAATTCGGAGCGCCGTTGTTTTCCGGCATCGGAGGTGCCTGCTTCCACTTTCAGGGAGGCTGTGACCTTTATTTTTTTCTTTTTGGCCATAGTTTCTCTTGTTCAGATGCGCCGCTGCGAAAAGACGGCGGGCAAATTTATGGAAACGGGCGGCGGCTTTAATGGTGGGCGGCGGCGGGAATTAAAATCATGAGGCGGAATCGGGGGCGCTGTTCGCCCAACCATGCGGCCGTTTTCCCGGGGATGAGGGCTTCGGCGCCGGCGTCGGCGGGGGGCGGCGCCACCACGCGCAGGCGGGCCATCCGTCCCGTATTCAAGCTTTTCACATAGACCCATTGATTGCGGCGGATGCCGTTACAAAAGATGACGTCGGGGTCGTTGGCCGACCGGTCGGGTGGGCTGATCCATCCGGCGCGCACCCAGAGGGTGTCGGAAAAGGGGACGTTGGTCCACACCACGACGGTGCTTGCGGAGTCGGGCGCCGGCGTCTGGGTGTTGCCCGAGAGCGTGGTGTCTTTTGGGGGAGATGGGCCGATCCGCCACAGGCGGGCGCCGACGGGCAAGACGTCGCCATAGGCGGAATTCCAGCGGCGGAGGGTGTCCAGCGACACGCTCCAGCGGCGCGCCAGCGCATACCACGTCTCGCCGGGCCGGACGGTATAGGTGGGACGCAGCGAGTCGGGCACAGCCGGACATCGGGCCAGCGTGTCGGAAGGCAGGCGGATACGCACCTGTTGGGGCATCGCCCGGAAATAACGGATGGTCCACCGCCGTGCCCATTGTGAATAGGTATGCAAAGCCGAATCAACGGCCATCCCGCGGGTGAAAGGATTGGCCCGCCGCCAGGCCGTCGTGTCCCATTCCCGCAGCATCTCGGGATTAAGGCTGAAAAAATCATCCAATCGGATGCAAAACGTCCGCTCATAGAAAAGCGGCCCGTAACCATGGACGGGCGCATAGATCACGAAGGTGTCGGCGCCTTCCACCTCATAAAAAAGCGGTTGGGCATTTACCGCACAGACAGCCCCCACCAGCACCCATTGCCATACACGCCGAAGAACCATCACAACAGCAGCTGCTTAGCTTAACGAACCCCGCCCGTTTTCCTTACACATCCACGCCCCAGTAATGATGAACCACCCACCCCAGTCCGAACGTAAAAGCGGACACGCCGAAGATGATGA
>JALVCQ010000137.1 GCA_027009805.1 Bacteroidota bacterium | reverse complement strand
CAACAAAGGGGCATATGCTGTCTTTGTCAGGTAATGCACCTCCCATCCGGCCCGATGGAGCGTCCGGATCAGCGGCGTGGTAAGCAGGACGTCGCCCATCGAGCTGAACCGGACCAGCAGAACCCGCTGCGCCATATTTCTCAGCGGCGAAAAAATGAGAGATAATCGATGGCCGAACGGGTGTTGAGCACCCGTTCTTTCAGCAGCCCGCCTTTTTGGGCCATATACACGCCGTAACGGATATAATCGAAATCTTCTATGCTATGCGCATCGGGATTAATAGAAAAACAGCACCCGGCTTCGGCGGCCTGAGGGATCAGGCGCCAGTCGAGGTCCAGCCGATAGGGATTGGCATTTAGCTCAAGGGCCACGCCGTGGTCAGCGGCTGCATGGAAGATTGTATCGTAATGAAGCGGGTATCCCCGCCGTCGGGTGAGCAACCGTCCCGAAGGATGGGCGATGATGTGCACCACGCCGCTTTCAATGGCTTTCAGGATACGGGAAGTGGCCGTATCGGCATCGATATCCAATGGTTGGTGAATCGATGCGATCACCAATTCAAATTGACGGAGGAAGTCCGGCGAAAAGTCCAGCGTTCCGTCTTTGAGTATATCCACCTCTACACCTTTGATAATCTTAATCTGCGGGAACTTTTCCTGCACCCGATCAATTTCCCGCCACTGAGCTTCAAAACGGGCCTCGTCGAGGCCGCCCGCCACCCGCGAACTTTTAGAATGGTCACACAGGGCGATATACGTAAAGCCGGCATCGAGGGCGCCCCGCACCATGTCCTCAACAGAGCCTACTCCGTCGCTCCAGTGGGTGTGCACGTGGACGACGCCCTGGATGTCTTCGGGCGCGACCAATTCCGCGTAAGGGAAGCGCTTTAGCTGCGTTTCATTGTAAAGGTCTTCCCGCATCGGCGGGGGCACCACGGGCCAGCCGATTTTCTGGAAAAGGGTTTCCTCATCGGGCGCCGTAGGCAAAGGCCCCACCGCTTGCAAGAAAGCATCGCTGCCGGTGGCCTCCACCCAGCGCGTGCCCGCTTCGTCGGCGGGAGCGCACACATATTCAATGGGAAGCCCCGATTGCGTTAGAAACGGCGGCGCTTCGCCCTCCAAAAAGGCACATTGCACGAAGAAGTCATGCACGGCATTGGGCTCATCAGTAATAAAAAGAAATCGCAGCCGGTCGATGAGCGGCATCTTGCGGCGGTAGTCTCCGGCATGATGCACGTCTTGTGCGATGTAAGCATCCCGAAACAGGCGAAGCAGCTCCTCGGCTTCCGCCTCGACGTCGGCATACAGCCGAAACGAGCGCTGCGTAAGATACCACGCCGTTTCTTCACACACCTGACGGATACGACGGGCGGTCCAGCCTTTCAGTCCTTCCAGGCGGCCTTCCCGGCAAGCAGCATGAAGACCTTCCAGGTCTCTAATACCCAGTTCGTGCCATAGTTGGCGAACCGCGCCCGGGCCCAGCCCCCTGACCCGCAAGATTTCCAACAGGCCGTCAGGCACTTGTTTCCGCAGCCGCTCCAACGCCTCGAACGTGCCCGTATGGATAATTTCATCGATTTTCTTGTTCAGGGCGGCACCGATACCCCGAATTTGGCGGCGATTTTCGGGGTCTCGCAGCATGTCGTCACCATTGAGGGCGCGCACGGCTTCGGCGGCTTTCCGGTAGGCGTCCGAACGAAAAGAGCGGCCTTCCAGAATTTCCAGCCGCTTTTGGGCTTCCCGAAACAACAAGGCCACCCGGCGGCGCAGATCCGACACTTTCCGCATCACCTACCGAATCGCAATCATGGAGATTTCCACACGGGCCTTCAAGGGCAGGGCCGCCGCCTGAACGGTTTCCCGCGCTGGAAAAGGCGCCGAAAAGTATTCGGCATATACGGCATTGACTTCCGGAAAGTATCCCATGTCGGAAAGAAAGATCGTGGTCTTGACAACGGCGGAAAAGTCTAACCCCACCGCTGCCAGCACCGCCTTCAGGTTTTGCATCACCTGATGCGTTTCCGCCTGAATAGACGATTGCACCAGCTTGCCCGACTCCGGGTCGATGCCAATCTGGCCCGACAGAAAAAGCATATTCCCCGCTTGCACCGCCTGCGAGTAAGGACCTATCGGCTGCGGGGCCCGATTCGATTCAATTTTTTGCTTGGCCATCATGCTGTTCCTTTTGCGGCAACGGCTTAAAAGAAGGTGCGCATCCGGCTGTTCCACACCCGCACGACGGCTCCCGGCTCCACAGCCTTCGGAGGCGCCCCCACATGCAGCGACCCGCCCACAGCAGCAAGGCCGCCAGCGCCAGCCACTGCCAGTCAAATTCCATGTCCATGATATTCGAGGATGAAGGGATTGGTTTGTCGCTCGGCCCCCACCGTAGTGGAGGGGCCATGTCCCGGCCATACCACCGTGGGGTCGGGCAGCGTGAGCACTTTTTCTTGGATGGAGGCCATCAGCTGGGCATAGTCGCCGCCCGGGAGGTCGGTCCGGCCGATGCTTCCCTTAAACAACACATCGCCGGCGATGAGGGTTTGGGTGGTGGGCTCATAAAAAATGAGATGATCGGGGGAATGGCCGGGGGCTTCCCTGACCGCCCATTGATAGGCCCCCAGCGAAAGCCGATCGCCCTCGGCGAGCGGACGGTCCGGCGGGGCAAGCGTGATGGGCGGCATACCCCACAGTTCCAGCAGCGGTCGGGCGGCTGCGGCCACGTCGGCCACTGCCGGATGTGCCCATACCGGAACACCCCACATCCCGACAGCCTTTTCCACCCCCAGAATATGGTCGATATGGGCATGGGTCAGCCATATGGCCTCAATGTCGAGGCTTTCCCGCTCGACGTAGCGGAGCACCGAGGTCCACTCGGCCGGCGAACTCATGCCCGGGTCAACAACGACCGCCTTTTTCCCGCTGCTGAGAATGTAGGTGTTTTCTGCAAACGGGTTGACCGTAAATACTTGAATCCGTAACCGGTCAGAGTCCCTCACGGCTTTCTTTGTATTGCTCCCATTGCTCGCGAATCCATCGGGAGGTGATGGACTTGGGCCGCTCGATGGGATACATCAGCACGCGGTCCCAGGTAAGGGCGGCACTGGTGCCGATGGCCCGTGACACGCCGAACAAAACGGTGTAGAAGTTAAATTCTTCCAGGCCGTAGTGATAGAACACGGCACCGGTGGCGAGGTCCACGTTGGGCCACGGGTTTTTCACCTTTCCGGTGGCTTCCAAAATGGGCGGGACCACGCGGAAAAGTGCATCCACGATGCGGACGTTTTCGTCGGCGCTGATGTGTTTCATGGCAAATTCAAACTGGGCCTTAAACCGCGGGTCGGTGCGCCGCAGCACCCCGTGTCCGAACCCCGGAATCACGCGGCCGGCATGAAGCGTCCCTTCCACATACTCTTTCAGCTGGGCGTCGGTGGGCACGCCACCGCCCAATTCTTGCTTCATCTGAAGGATCCAGCGAATCACCTCCTGATTGGCCAGGCCGTGCAACGGGCCCGCCAGGCCGTTCATTGCCGCCGAATAAGAAAAGTAAACGTCGCTCAGGGCCGAGCCCACCAGCCGGTTGGTATGCGCCGATACGTTACCGCCTTCATGATCGGCCAGCAACATCAAATAGAGACGCAGAAAGTGCCGAAAACTTTGATGTTCGCCAAACCCCAGCCAGTTGGCGAAGTTGCCTGCCCAGTCATCATCCGGATTCACCGTTAAGTCGGGTTTTACGCCCCGCATCCGCCCGTAGATATAGGCGGCGATTTTGGGCAGGCGGCCCAACAGATTCAACACATCCTCAAACATGTATTCCCACAGGTCATATCGGGAAACGCCTTCCCGATAGGCCCGGGCAAACGCCGACGTGGGCTCCATAGCCAGAATGCCCATGCTGAATTGCGCCATCGGGTGCGTATCCTCGGGCATCCGGTCCAGCACCTCAAACACATGCGGCGGCACTTCGCTTCGCTGCAGCAGTTCCCGGCTGAGCTCTTTGACGTCCTGTTCGGAGGGCATTTTCCCCATCAGCAACAGATAAAACGCCCCTTCGGGATAGGGGCCTCCTTCGGGATGTGCCGGCAGTTGCGCCAGCATCTCAGGAATAGAATATCCCTGATAACGAATCCCTTCGAACGGATCGACCGACGAGGTCTCATACACAATGGAGCGGATTCCTTTTGCCCCGCGATAAGCCTGCCCAACGGTGTATTCTCCGAGCGGCATCTCAGCGGCTTCTTTCCGCAGATTGCGTATCTCTTCACGGTATGGAAGGGCGACTTTTCTAAACTTTTCTTTGATGGGCATCTTGGTTGAAGGATTTTTTATTTGACCCGGCAAAGTTACGCAATAGCATGAGCTTTCTTGCAGCCGACGATTATCGAGCCATATACAAAAAACGCGGGCAGGATGACCTCCTGCCCGCGCCCTCGCCATATATACACCGTTTTCTCCGCCCCCTTTTATTGGAGGCAGAGGGAGGCTTTCACCTCCTTTATATTTGCATGGCATATAAAAGGGGAAAAGAGGACCCAAAGGAATGTGCTACCCTCGCCATGAAAGAAAGCTCCTCTTTTCCCCCAACCATGCTTCTACTTACCCTTTTATTTATATTTAGATGGGTGCTCATCTCCGTCTTTTTGCTGTTGTCCTTTGTTTTACGACTACAAAGGTCCGGAGCCGTTTTACATATTTTAGAATTTCAGGGCAAAAGAGATCAACAAAAAGCGGGGGGTGTTTTTTATAGGGTTCCTTGAGGGAAGGTTGATAGCAACTCCGGTTCCTTGGGAAGGAGCCTCATCAATGGCCCCACGGGTTTCAGTGGGCCCCCTAAGGCATATAGTGCGTGTTCTTTTGGTTGAACGCAGCCCGGAGCCGGCTTTTTCCCTTCCACTCAAACAGGAAGAGATATTTCCTTTAACCTTCCTTACCGCCGAGGCAACGGTGTTTGATCAGATGAGGGAGGCAAGGCGGGAAGGCGCATCGCCGCCTCTGGTATTTCTCCCGAAAGGCTGCCCAGAAAAGCCGTGATATCTTGTATTTGGTCGGGACTTAGGTCTTTACCCAACTGAACTTTTCCCATGATCCACACAGCGGTGTCCAGTGACCATACCGCCCCATCATGGAAATAAGGATATGTAAGGGTGATGTTCCGCAAGCTGGGGACTTTGAACATGAACACATCAGCCTCATTTTTCGTCTCCACATATCGCCCGCTGTCAATGCGGTTTGAAGAGGTATATTCCCAGTAGTTTCCGAACAGCCCGAATTTTTGATACATATTCCCTCCCAACAGTGCACCGGTATGGCATGTGATGCATCCGACGTCAATGAAGGTTTTCAATCCACGTTTTTCCTGGTCGTTAAGGGCCGAGGCTTCACCTTCGAGGAAGCGGTCGAAACGGGAAGGTGTAAGCAGCGTACGTTCAAAGGCCCCGATGGCCCGTGCCATGTTGCGATAATTCAGCGGCGAGTCTTCATTGGGGAAAGCCTGCTCAAAGAGGGATACGTAGTCCGGAATCGAAGCGATGCGCTCCAGTGCAAACTCCTCTGAAGGCATAGCCATCTCGATGGGATTGGTCACCGGCATTCCGGCCTGTTCTTCTACGTCTTTGGCCCGCCCGTCCCAGAATTGGGCCATATGCAGGGCCGCGTTAAGGACGGTGGGGGCGTTTCGGGGGCCCAACTGCCAGCGATGACCAACAGAAGTGGGCAGGTTGTCCACACCCGCCGTAGCCAGATTATGACAGGAATTGCACGAGATAAAACCGCTCAGTGATAGGCGGGGGTCAAAGTAAAGCATTTTACCCAGCCGCACCTTGTCTTCATTCAGCGGGTTTTCCGGATTTGGAGCCTCCGAAGGAAGCGGCTGAAAAAACTGCCGGGCCCGTTGAAGCAATGCCTGGTCTTCGGCCGAGAGGGATTGAGTTTCGGTTTTCTTTTCATGAGGGTGGTCGGATCGCTCTTTGGTTTCCTGTTGACAAGCTCCATAAAAAAGCAAGCTTATGCATGCCGATAATATCATCTGAGTGCGCATGGGAAGCCTCTTTTATTTTTCGCAATAATAATACACACAGGCTTTAAGGGCGGGCATCATACATGCCACAGCCGGCTTCTAAATTCATTCACCAAAGTGGTCCCCGGGCCGCCTTAAAAAAAGCATTCTCCGCCATTTTCCGGAGCCGATTGGAATAGCATCCAGGTAAATGAAAGCCGCTTCTCCATGATGCCCTGCCTTTCATGTAAATTTGCTTGCTGTTCTCTGATATAAGGCCTGATAGCACCGATGAGCTGGCGGCGATACAATGGTCGGCGACTGCCCCACCCGCTCCCTGATGAAATCGGGGAACGATTGACGGCTGTGGATGGGCGCAATGGGCATACGCGGTTATTTATCGGGACCGACTCGCAGCGCTACGGCCGGCGGGTGGTGTTTGCCACGGCCGTGGTGCTGTACAGCCGGCGCCAGACCCGCATTTACTACCGTCGTGAGCACGTTCATCGCCCCATGCCCCTATATGAGCGTTTGTTTTCGGAGGTGCACCGTTCGGTGGAAGCCGCCCGATTGCTTCAACCCATTGCCGGCCTCCACGCCGTTCCGATTGAAATTCACGTGGACATCAATACCAAGGAGCAGTTTCCTTCCAATCAGTATTTGCGGAGTGTGATCGGCTACGTCAGCAGTATGGGGTTTCCTTATCAAGTGAAGCCTTACGCCTTTGCCAGCAGCTCGTGTGCCGACCGATTTTTATAAGACGGCTTCTCGGGCGGAAGCTTCCATTGCCAGAAACATAAAGAGAAACAGCGAGAAAGCCGCCAATGCCGATCCGCCATAGCTGATGTACGGCAGCGGAACGCCCACCACCGGAAACAGTCCCATCACCGAGGCGAGGTTGATCAACACGTGCAAGCCCGTGACGCCCACAAAACCATATCCAAAGAGATTCACCATTTCTGAATGGGAGCGCTCGGCCAGGCGCAACACGCGCAGCAAAAGCGCCGCATAAAGCAGCAGCACGCTCATGGCCCCCATCCATCCCCATTCCTCGGCAATGGCGGTAAAAATGAAATCGGTATGCTGGGCCGGCACGAACCCGTATTGCGTTTGACTGCCATTTCGATAGCCCTTTCCGGACAACCCGCCCGATCCGATGGCAATCAGTGATTGTTGTAGGTTGTATCCCTGCCCTCGGGGGTCCGACACCTTGCCGATCGTCACCAGGATGCGCTGTTGTTGATGAGGCTTTAAGCGCTCGAAAACAGAACCGGAGCTCCATATAATAAGCATGCCCGCCCCCCACACCAGCAAGGCCCGTCCCACGCCTCGCCACTTCGCCACCCGCCACATTATCCATCCGACCAACAGAAAAAGTCCCGTCCATGCCCACATCACCGACCCGGCCGGAAAGTAAATGGAAAGAAGAAACACCATCCCGATGAGCATGGGAATGGTGATGAACGCCGGCGGCATGCCCCTTCGGAGTAACATCAGGACCAGCCCGCCGAACATGAGCGCCGTGCCCATGTCATTTTGCGCAAAGATCAACGCCACGGGCAGACCGATGATCAACAGTGCACCGACGGACAACGCCCTGTTCCAGCGTCGCTCAAAGCCGGGTGTGGTCAGGTAGTGGGCCAGGGCCAGGGCCGTAAACACCTTCATCAGCTCCGAGGGTTGTAGGTTAAATCCCCCCATTCGGAGCCAGGCTTGTGCTCCGGCCACCTCTCCACCCATCAGCAAAGTGAACACCAACAACACCATGCCCAGGCCATATAATGGATAGGCCCATATGCCCAGGTCCAGTTTACGTGCGGCCCACAAAAACAAGCCGATGAAAACGGCGACGGCGGCCCACATAAGCTGTTTTTGCCACAACAAGGACGGCACGCGGGCGACCTCGGCATGGCTGATAGAATAGAGGGTCAGCAGACCGATCCCCACCAGCAATCCATACACTACGATCAGGGCGGGGTCCCAACGAAGCCATCGAAGCATAGTCAAGATTTCCGACAAGCAAAGAAAGTAAAACGACATCCCTTTTCGCCGCCTATTTTTGCCTTTGTCATGAATGCACCGTTGATGACGGATGTCACCGTACGAGCAGAAGGGCTCACCAAGCGATACGGCCCGCAGTATGCGATTCGGGATGTGGGCTTTGAACTGCGACAAGGAGAGATTGTTGGCTTTCTGGGGCCTAACGGGGCTGGGAAATCCACTACCATGAAAATCATGACCAGCTACATTCTGCCTGACGAAGGCAAGTGTGAGGTCAGCGGAGTTTCGGTGTTGGAGTCGCCCCGGGCCGCCCGGCGGCAGGTGGGCTATTTGCCGGAATCGAATCCGCTGTATCCCGACCTTTACGTGCGGGAATATCTCGACATCATGGGCCAATTGGCCGGTCTGCCGGCGGCGTCCCGAAAGCCACGTATCGAAGAAACCATTGAGATGGTGGGGCTGGAAGCCGAGCAACACAAAAAGATCGGTCAGCTTTCACGAGGCTATCGGCAGCGCGTGGGCCTGGCCAGGGTGTTGCTCCACAACCCTTCCATTCTTATCCTTGACGAGCCCACCAGCGGGCTGGACCCCAATCAAGTCCTTCAAATCAGAGCCCTGATCCGCCGATTGGGAAAAAACCGCACCATCATCTTTTCTTCTCATCACCTCGACGAGGTGGAAGCCATCAGCACCCGCATTCTTATTATCCATCACGGGCGCATTGTGGCCGATGCCCCCGCCGATCGGTTGTCGGCGTTGATGGGAGAGGAAACGGTGGTTTACGTGGTATTTGCCCGAGAAGTGTCCGAATCCTTTTTTCAGCGGGTGAAAGGCGTTCGACGCGTCGAGCCCCACGGGAAAGGATGGCATCTGTATTGCGAACCCGGTCATTCGATCGAGGAGGACGTGTTCTTTTCCGCCGCGGCCGCCAACGTCCCGATTGTCACGCTTTATCGGAAACAACAGGAGCTATCCGAAATATTCCAGCGGTTGACGCAACGCCCGTCGGAGACGGCTTCTTCACCAATATAAAAACGTTTAATCCATCTGTTGTATATTGCGCCCGTTCTTACGGGTATGAGAAAGAAGCGGGTCACATATCGCGGGCTGGTTTATTTGTGGGCGTTGGCCGCCTCCTTTGCTGCTTACGGTCAGTCGTCTTCATTGTCGCTGGCGAGGGCGATTTTTTCTTACCACCGCTACGGGGGCGATCCGCATCGGATAGATTATCTGGAAGCCGCCCGCCTGGCCACCGATCAGCTGATTACATTACCGGACAATCAAACCAATTACGAGTTGTGGAATCTGCGCGGCGATGTTTATTCCGCCTACGTTGCCATTCTTCGGAAAAAGTCTGTTGATCTCCAACTGGACGGATGGTTAAATGCATACAAGGCGGCCGAAGCCTACCTAAAAGCCTATCAGCTAAGTCATCGTGCCATTGAAAAAGAAGAGCTTCAAGACAAGCTGTTGCATTTAGGCGAAGACCTGCATTACTGGGCGGGCCTCGCCCTCTACCATGAGAAGCCGGAAGCCGCCTATCGTCTTACTGTGAAGACACGGGCTGTGCACGACCTTTTGAAAAAGGAAGGAAAGTCGTTCCTGGAAGGGGATGAAGAAATTCATCTGACATACTTGCAAGCCATGGCTGCGGTCATCATGGACAAAACCGAAGAAGCCGTCCCCTTGCTGGAAACGCTCCGACAAAAATCCTATCCCGACCCGGCCATCTACACGACGCTGGCTCAGCTATACGCTGAATACGATCCCCACCGGGCCATGCAGGTCTTAAATACCGGTAGGGAGCTGTTCCCCTATCATCCTGATATTTTGAAAGCCACCGGCCAGCTTTACATGAGCCTTGGCAAATATGAACAGGCTGAAAAAGCGCTGCGTTCCCTTCACCTGCAAGCACCGGACGAGCCGGATGTGACCATCGCTCTGGTGGAGGTATTGACGGAGCATTACAAGACCACAGGCAACCTTACGCTGTATCAGCGGGCCTATCAATGGCTCTCACAATTGCTGGAGCGTTATCCCGACCATTACATGGGGCGCCTTGCCCTGGCGCGGCTTTACTATCATCGGGCGCTTTTCCTGCGTAATACGAATGCCCAGGAAGCCCGCCGGTTCCGTCAACTGGCCGTTGCCCAGTGCCGAAGCCTGGAACAGGAAAATCCCAATGACGTGAGCGTCCTTCGTATGTTGGCCGACTTATACAGGCAGGAAGGGAATCGCACGCTGGCGGCGGAATTTGACCGGCGCTGGAACACCGTCAAGCAAGGCGGCCTGATTAGAAAGTCGTTCTTTACTCATCGGTAGCCCTCACCAGCCGATAGACGGCTTCTTCGGCCGACGAATCGACCCGCTCAATCTGATATTTCCGCTCCAGCAGCGGCCTATCTTGCACAAAAGCCCATCGGAGTGAGGGCGGTTTGACCCACCATGGAGGGGCTTCCCAGAGGATGAAAACGGTATCTGTTTCCATCACGGCTTCGGCCGTTGCCGCCTGTGAATACGGACGGGGGCGTTTTGCTGGAAATGCATACCAGAAGCGTTCGGGGTGGGTGGTCAACACCGCATGCGGTCCTTCATAATGCGCCAGCCACCGATTCAGCAGCCGATGCTGCATGCCGCTGTAATGCAGCCCCTTACGATAGGCTTGCACCATCGAATAGCCCGACCGCCCGAGATGAAGACCCACAAGCAACAGCAAACCATAGCGCCAATAGCGGGCGAAGCTTCCTTTCTTTTGGAGGACACACCCCGCCAGGCCGGCCATCCCAATCAACCAGACGCCAAACATAGGCGCCAGCAGCCGACTGCCCGGAAGGGAAATCCACATCGTAGTCCCTGAAATCAGTAACATGAGCAGATAAAGCACTACCCATGCCATTAGCAAGGCATGTCGGCGCATCAGCACCATCAGATGCGTCCGGCACGAGGCTTTCAACGCCCCCATGACGAGCGTCCCTAACATCACCACGACCACCTGACCGGTCAGCCCCCATCGAACGGCTGATGGAATCACCCATGAACAAACGGTATGATAGAAGGCCCACAACCACTTCCCCACCCCATAAAACGGTGGAGCGCGCATGCCGCCAAGGGTACCGGTCCAATGCCAGGAAAAGAACAGCCATCCCACCAACGTCAGCATCGCCGGCAATGCCGGCATCACAAGCACTTTCCAGCGCCGACCCCCCGGCAGCGACGAGCGAAACAGCAGCATCACCGCCCACGCCGCCCATAACGTCACCCCGACATATCGCTGCATCACAGCCAGCGCGCCCGCCAGTGCCAGGGCCCATAAGTGACGCGGACGCTGACTTTGCACCCATGCCGCCGCCTGCCACAGAAACAGATTCACCCACACAATAAACCACGGCTCGCTCTTGGCTTCGACAAAACGTTCCCAGAAAGGCTGTCCCAACACATACACCACGAACGCCCACATCCGGACCCGATCTTCCTTCACATATAACGAAAACAACTTCCAACCCGTCCATGCCGCCAGCAGGTAAGCCAGCACATCGGAAACGGCGGCGGCCGTCAACACATCCCCGCCGGTGAAAAACATCAGCCCCGCCAATATCAACGAATAAAGCGGCGGCCACACCACCACAGGCGCGCCGTTAAAGCTCCGAAGGCCGCGCCCATGAAACAGGTTCTCGGCCGCCGACAAATAGGTGACCGCATCGGTGTCCACCGCCACGCCGTGACGGAGCAGGTAGGCACCGATACCGGCGAGTCCTACCACCACAGCAATGACGGCTAACTTTTGATCCGATGCACCCCGCTCCATGATACCAGACAAAGGAGCATCCAAAGGTAAATTTTTCACCGCCTCCGGCGCAAGTGCGTATTTTGCGGCTTCTAATTAGCTGGCAGTATCAGGATGACTTCTCGACCGCCGGTTCGCACGCTATTGGGATGGCTTTTGCTGGGCGCGGCCTTTGTGTGCGTGGCGATCTGGGGACCGAATAAGGAAGCCGAAATCGGTGGATGGGCGCTGTTGCCGCCGGCGGTGGCGATTTTATCGGCTTTTCTCATCGGCGAGGTCATTGCAGCCCTGCTCAGCAGCGTCTGGATTGGCGTATGGATAACGCTGGGAAGCGGTGCCGATGGCTTTGTTTATGCCTTCCCGCGGGTGCTGGACAGTTATCTGGTGCCCGTGCTCACCGACGCCGACCATCTGATGGTCATTCTCTTTTCTTTTTTCATCTCCGGCACGGTGGGCATTCTCAAAGCCTCGGGCAGTTTGGCCGCCATTGCTGATTTTTTTCGGCACGCGGCGCGCACCCGCCGCCGCACCATGTTCGGAAGCTATCTGCTCGGCATCGCCGTTTTCTTTGACGACTATGCCAACACCCTCATCGTGGGCAACACGATGAAAGAAATCTTCCCTCGATTTCGCATTTCTCGGGCCAAGCTGGCCTATATCGTGGACAGCACCTCGGCACCGGTGGCGGCCATTGCCCTGGTCACCACATGGATCGGCGCCCAACTGGGCTATATCGACGAAGCCCTGGCACAGATGCCCGACATCACCATCGGCAGTTACGGCATCTTCCTGCGGGCGCTTCCTTACGCTTTTTATCCCCTGCTGACCCTGTGGATGGTGGCCTTGCTGATTATCACCCAACGTGATTTCGGTCCGATGTATCGCTATGAAACGGCTGCGTTGGAACGCGGCCCTTCCGCCGGCGACGTCCCGTCATCGTCTCCGGCGGCCTTCGGCCGGCTGCGCCTATTCATGGCTGTGCTGCCCATTATCGTGTTGGTGGGCGGCACCTTCGGCGCTCTCTGGTGGACGGGCAGTCATGCACTTGCATCCCTCCCCGAAAGCCGCTGGCTGTATTGGCTCTACGTGCTGGGCAACGGCGATCCCTACCGTTCGCTGCTGTGGGCTTCGGGTACGGCTTCCCTGATAGCGCTTGCACTGGCCGTATTATACTGGAAAATCTCCCTTCAAGAAGCCCTCGACGGCTTTTTCAAAGGCATGGCTTCCATGTTGGGGGCGATGAGCATTCTGGTGTTGGCGTGGATGCTGGGACGGGTAATGGAACAACTCCACACCGCCCCGTATATCGTTGATATGATGCCGCATGCCATGGAGCCGGCATGGCTGCCGCCGCTGTTTTTCTTCATCGCCGCCGTCACTTCCTTTTCGACGGGTTCGAGCTGGGGCACCATGGCCATCCTTTACCCGCTGGCGCTTCCGGTGGTATATGCTCAGGGCAAAGCCCTGGGCCTGGACGTTGATGCCGTCCTTCCTCATTTTATCCATACGGCATCGGTAGTGTTGGCAGGCTCCGTTTTCGGCGATCACTGTTCGCCTATCTCCGACACCACCATCCTCAGCGCCATGGCGTCGGACTGCCCGCTGATGGAACACGTCCGCACGCAGCTTCCTTATGCCCTTACCGCGGGGCTGGCGGCATTGCTCATCGGACACGTGGGCATGGCGGTCGGCCTGTCGGGATGGCTCGCATGGCCGGCGGCACTGGCCGCCATTTGGGCTGTGGTCCGATTCTATGGAAAGCCGCTTCCTGTCCAATTAGCAAGGGAAAGACCATAGGTTTACACCCGCTTTTATTTTTGCCCTTTTCCCCAAAAAGCATATGATTATCGGCTACTTCTTACTGGGGCTGATGGGCATTGTCCTCGGACTGCTGGGCGGCGGCGGTTCGATTCTGGCTGTGCCCATTCTGGTGTATGTGATGGGCTATGACGCCGTTTACGGCACAGCCTACTCGCTTTTCTTGGTGGGGTTGGGTGCGTTGGTGGGCGGCATTCGCTATGCCATGCAAGGGAAGGTCCACTTCCCCAGCGTGTTTGTCTTCGGTCTGCCTGCCTTGGCCGGCGTGTTTGCCATGCGCAAATGGATGATACCCTTGCTTCCCGAAACGGTGCTGTCTGTGGGCACCTTCACGCTCACCAAAGACACCCTCATCATGGGAGCTTTTGCCGTCATCATGGTGTTGGCGGCCTTTTCCATGATTCGCTCGGCCCGGCAACACCGCACCGACAACGAAGACGAACATCCCATTCGTTATAACTATCCGCTCATCTTCCTTGAAGGACTGGTGGTGGGTGCTGTGACCGGCTTTGTCGGGGCCGGCGGCGGATTTCTGATTGTCCCCGCTCTTGTGTTGCTGGCCGGCTTGCCTATGAAGTACGCCGTCGGGACCAGCCTCTTCATTATCGCCATCAAATCGCTGCTGGGGTTCGGCGGCGATGTGATGAATCACGACATTGACTGGGCCTTTCTGTCTCAGGCGGGGCTCGTTACCATTGCCGGCATCTTCATCGGCAACTACCTCAGCCGCTTCATCAGCGCCAAACAGCTAAAAGCCCTCTTTGGCTGGTTCGTCCTCGTGATGGGCGTTTTCATCATGACTTACGAACTTTATCTGAAATAACGGATGGCCCACCTCCCCTACACGCTTCATGCCCACGGGCGGCTGCTGGTCATCGACCGCCCCCTCATCATGGGCATCCTGAACGTCACGCCCGACTCTTTCTACGACGGTGGCCGTCACTCCACCGAAGAAGCCGCCCTGCAACGAGCCGCCGAGATGATACGGGAAGGGGCCGACATCATCGACGTGGGCGGCGCCTCTTCACGCCCCGGCGCCCGTCCGCCCGCCCTCGATGAAGAAATTAGAAGAACCGCTCCCCTCATCCGCCGCATTCGCCAGGCATTTCCCGAGGTGTGGATATCCATCGACACCTACCGCGCCGCCGCAGCCAATGCCGCCATCGAAGCCGGTGCCGACATCGTCAACGACATCAGCAGCGGCGACGACGACCCCGCCATGTGGGACGTCGTCAAGCGCCATCAGGTGCCCTACATCATGATGCACAAGCAGGGCACACCCGAGACCATGCAGCAGAACCCGCACTATGACGACGTCGTGCACGATATCATCGAGTATTTCATTCAAAAAACCGCGGCAGCCCGCACCTTCGGACTCAAAGACCTCATCATCGACCCCGGCTTCGGCTTTGGCAAGACCATCGCCCACAACTACGAACTGCTCCGGCGGCTGGAAGCCTTCCACATTTTCGACATGCCGTTACTGGTGGGGCTTTCCCGCAAGTCGATGATCTGGAAAACTGCCGGCGTTAGCCCTGCTGAAGCCCTGCCGGGCACCCTCGCGCTGGAAATGATGGCCCTGCAAAAAGGCGCCCATATCCTCCGCGTCCACGACATCGCCGCCACCCGCCAGCTTGTGGCAGTGGTTGGCCGATATATGGGCTGATGGGAGAAGCCTTGTCATCTTCCGACGGCTGATCGGCGTCGCCGACGCTTTACTTATCCGCATTGAGCATCAATCAACAATGGCAACAAATGTCCACACAGCGCGCCCCGACGTTTGCCTCCATGCGCATGCTGTCCAGTGTGTGCTGGAGCCGACCGGCAAGCAGATCATCCAGTCCTCGGGCATCAAACCGCACTTCCCCATTTCTCGCCAAACCATCTCATTTTTTCGCCATAGTCACGTAATCGACAGCCTGTGACGATCATTATGGGCCTCCAAACCCAACGTCACAAGCCACGATGTAAGGAAAAACATCGATAACGGATGGTTTAATGACATTTATGTGACGAAGGCCACATATCTTGCTCCTGAGAACAGCTTTCTTTATTTTCGCATGAAAGTTTCATGATGGAGAACAATTACCGGTGGCTGAAAGAATTGATTGAAATCCCATCACCTTCAGGCTATACCCAAGAAGCGTGCGAATACGTTTACCAAAAGTTAGAGGCTTGGGGCTATCGACCCGAATTCACCAGGAAAGGAGCGGTCAAATGTGCTTTAGGGAAACATCCTACTTTGGCCATTGCTGCGCATGTTGACACGCTCGGCGCAATGGTTTCCAAAATAAAGCCCAATGGCACATTGGCATTTTCACTTCTTGGAGGCTTGTCGCTCACCGGGGCCGAAGGAGAATATGTAACCATCAAAACCCTTACCGGAAAAGAATATTTCGGGACCATCCTCCTAAACAACCCATCGGCCCACGCCAACAAACAGAAAGAACAAGTCAAGCGAAGCATTGAAACGATGCATATTCGCATTGATGAAGAGGTGTTTACCAGAAAAGATGTTGAAAAATTAGGCATCTCTGTTGGCGATATTGTTTGCCTGGATCCGCGATATCGCGAACTGCCCAACGGCTTTATCAAATCTCGTTTTTTAGACAATAAAGCCGGGTGCTACGTATTGCTGGAAACTGCTTACCGCTTACGGCAAGAAGGCCGAGAGGTGCCGGTGGAGCTGTTTTTTTCCAACTACGAAGAGGTCGGCCATGGAGGGGCAGGGGGATATAGCCCCTCGATAGAAGAACTTCTGGTTATTGACATGGGCGTGATAGGCGATGATTGTGAAGGAAAAGAAATAGCGTGCTCCATCTGTGCTAAAGATTCATCAGGTCCATATGATTATCATTTCCGGAAAGCATTGACACAGTTGGCACAAGCACAGGAGATTCCTTACACCGTAGATGTTTATCCTTATTACGGTTCCGATGGTTCAGCGGCCCTGAGTGCAGGCCACGATTTCCGGGTGGCGCTGATCGGAATGGGCGTATCCGCTTCGCACGGCACCGAACGCACACACAAAAAAGGCATCGAAGCCACCATCGACCTAACCATGGCTTACATTCGGCACCGGTTCAGCGTTTAACATCACACGTTTCCCCGTTGTGAATCACTTCCCAATTGCTAAAATTCGAGCTGGCATTCACAATTTTTTATTGCCAAATGTGACATGCAAACCAGTTCGTGAAAACACTGAAGGCGGGAACTCATGATGAGCCCTCGCCTTTTTTACTTCTCAAAGATAGAATGTTGTCCTCTCCCTACCCCATCCGATGCAAGAAGAGGCCGCTGCGCATCTTGGGTTCGAGCCAGGTGGCTTTGGGCGGGAGGGTAGCGCCTTGGTCGGCATAGCGGAAGATGGTGCGGAGCGGCAGCGGCGGGAGCAGCACCAACACGCCCGAGCGGTCGTCCACGAGTTGTCGAAGTTGTTCAGCGGGCAGGCGGCTGTTGACGTAGTCGAGGCCGATGCGTGTTCCTTTCCGCAACTCGTCGAGGACCGGATCGACCTGGGCCACTTCGGGAGTCTGCCGATCGGGCAGTGCATAGACGGTTACGCTGCGCCCCGTGTAAAGGCCCACTTCACCGCTGTGCACCAGCGCTTCTTCCAGCGTGGCATACTCGGCCACCGGCTCGCCGAACTCGAGGGAAAAGAAGGCTTCCGCCGCGCTTTTCTCTATGGAGCGCATCGGCGAGAGCAGCCGATGAAACGACGAGACGCGCACCTGATCCTCGGCGGCGATGAAAGCCATCATCGGGCCGCTGCCGCCGCCTCGGCGGTAATAAACGTCGTAGGCACGGCAGCGGTGGTGCCCGTCGCCGATGTAAAGGGCCGAAACGGCTGAAAAGAGCATCGCGAGGTGTTGGGCTTCTTCTGCGGTCAGCATCCAGCCGGCATGTGTGGTGTCCTGTTCGTCGGTAAATGAGAACGTCGGCGACCGCTGTGTGACGGCCTCCCGCAGGGCGGCTGCTTCTTCCACCCGGCGATGCATCAGCAAGATCGGGCTTCCGTTGAGGTGCACCTGACCGAAATATTCCGCGATCTGTCGGGCCCGCTCAGGCAGGATGTTTTCGTGTTTTTTGACGCACCCCCGGCGGTAGTCTTCCACGTCCACGCCGGCGATCCACCCTTCCGAGGTAAAGTCGGCGTGCACCTGCCGATAGAGAAACATCCGCGGGCCGGGGCCGTCTTCAAAAAAACCGGCCGTTTCCCACTGCCGTAACAGCGTCTGCCGATAGCCGGCCGTCTGCTCGGGCGGCAGCTCCGGCATATAAAGATGCGGAAAGAGCAGATGATGATAAGCCTCCGGATGGATGGGCTGTTGACCGGTCCCCTGTTCGTAGCTCACGGAAGTAAAGCGGGCCAGCCGCCGGGGCACCGGCAGGCGAAGCTGTAACGGGACCACCCGCACCATCGGCCCTATGCTTCCGAAAGGAGGGCTATCAGTTGTCGGGCCAGGTCCAGACCGATGCGCTGCTGGGCTTCCACCGTCGAGGCGCCGATGTGCGGCGTGACTGATATCTTCGGATGCGCCAGCAGGATGGGCCTCGGATGCGGCTCGTCTTCAAACACATCCAGCCCCGCCCCCGCGAGGTGTCCCTCATCCAGCACTTTAAGAAGGGCTTCCTCATCGACGATGCCACCCCGGGCACACTGAATCAAATAAGCGCCCTTTTTCATCATTCGCAACCGGTCGAGGTCGATCAGGTGGCGGGTCTCTTCGGTCAGCGGCAGGTGAAGCGACACCACGTCGCTCTCGGCAAGCACTTTTTCCAGCGGCTCCGAAGCAAGGGAGATAATGGGCACAGGCCGGATACCTAACTGTTCGAGGGCCAGCTCGACCTTTTCCACCATCGGGTCGTGATAACGGACCCGCATGCCCAGCCCCACGGCCCGACGGGCCACTTCCTGGGCGATGCGCCCCATCCCCACCAGCCCCAGCGTCTTGCCCGACACTTCCCGCCCTTTGGAATATTTCTTCTTAAGGGCTTTGAAATGGCTGCTTTCCCGCACCTCGGGCATCTCCCGCATCGACAGATGAAGAAACCGGAATATCGCCATCATATGCGCCAGCGTCAGCTCCGCCACCGACGGTGCCGACGCTCCCGGCGTGTTGATCACCCGAATGCCCAGCTCACGGGCGGTGCCCAGGTCGATGTTGTCGAGCCCCACGCCCGCACGCGCCACCACCTTCAGATGCGGATTCTGGCGCAACAACTGGCCCGTCACCTTCGTGGCACTGCGCACGATCAGCACGTCATAATCTTTGAGCCGCTCCGGCAAGGCTTCCGCCGGCACGGGACCCACGTCCACCGTCCAGCCCTGGGATTCCAGCATCCGGACGGCATCCTCCGCCAGTCCATCATTAGCAAGAATACGAATCATATTAAAAAACCGTTTTATTTACGCATATTTTTCTGCAAACGCGTCCATCACCGCCACCAGCGCTTCCACGCTTTCTTTCGGCAGCGCATTATAACACGATGCCCGAAAGCCGCCCACCGAGCGGTGCCCCTTAATCCCCACAATGTCGGCTTCTGCGGCCATTTTCAGGAATTCCGCTTCCAGCTCGGGACGTTTCAGCACAAAGGTGATGTTCATCACCGAGCGGTCTTCGGGCGCTGCGGTGCCCTCAAACAGCGGGTTGCTGTCGATGGCCTCATACAACAGGGCCGCCTTCTCGGCGTTGCGCCGCTGTATTTCCGCCACGCCGCCCTGCGCTTCCAGCCATTGCAGCGTCAGATACGAAAGATAGATGGCAAACACCGGCGGCGTGTTCAGCATCGACCCCTTGGCCGCATGCTTGCGATAGTCCCAGATCTCGGGAATCGCCCGCCCTTTCACGGGCGGCATGTCGCGGCGGATGATCACCAGCGTGGTGCCCGCCGGGCCCATATTTTTCTGCGCCCCCGCATAGATGACGGCGAATTTTTCCACGTTCAGCGGGCGGCTGAAAATATCCGACGACATATCGCACACCATCGGCACCGGACTGTCCGGAAACGCCTGCATCTGCGTCCCGTAGATGGTGTTGTTCGACGTGCAATGAAAATAGGCAGCATCCGTCGGGATGACATAATCCTTCGGGATGGCCCGATATTTCGCCTCTTTGCCCGAAGCCACCACGTGCACGTCCCCGAACAGGCGCGCCTCGGCAATAGCCTTTGACGCCCACGTCCCCGTGTCCAGATAGGCCGCCGTCCCGTCCGACGGCAGGAAGTTATACGGAATTTGCGCAAATTGCTGTCGGGCGCCCCCCTGCAAGAAAAGCACGTCGTAATCGTCGGGCACCTGCAACAGCCGCCGTACCAGCGCCTGCGCCGCTTCCATCACCTCCACCCATTCCGCCGAACGGTGAGAAATCGACACCACCGGCAACCCCGTCCCGGCAAAGTCTTTCAGCCCCTCAACAGCCGCGGCAATTGCCGCTTCCGGCAAAATCGAAGGACCGGCGTAAAAGTTGTGTTTGGGCATGCCCCCTGTCTGTTTTAAGGTTCGCAAAAGTAATGGCACAGCGGGGGGCACCGAAAAAGCCGATCCAATTTATTCGGCGTCCACATATCAAGGCCGGCCTCCGGCTTCCGAACGATATTTTTTTCTTCCGGGCGTGCCCCCCTTCTGTCTGATTGCAGAACATCGATTAACGAACGTTGATTTAAGAACAAAAAGGATAAATTAGAATAAATTCTTAAATCTTAAATCAATGTTCGGTGTTCGATATTCCCCCGCCCTTCGGGCCCCTCACGCGTTCCAGCCCGCCCCCACCCCGCCGCGGACGGCTCACATACGCCCGAACCCGCCGAATGCCATTCAGCCGATACGCCACATACCGATGCCGACCATCCTTAATTCGATATTGCCCCGACGGCAGCAATTCCACCCGAATGGGCGGCATTTCCACGCCCGCCTCTATCGCCTTCGCACACGCATACGACGCCGGGTTCAGCGGCAGGCTGTCCATCTTGATGTTGGCAAGGTAAATCCACTCCACCTTTCGGTTGGGCATCAGTATTGCTCGTTTTCATTGGGAAAATCGCCCGTGCGCACGTCGTCGATATACTGTTGCACCGCCTGCGTTACCGCCGTGTGCAGGTCGAGGTAGCGCCGTAAGAACCGCGGCGAAAATTCCTTATTCAGCCCCAGCATATCGTGCAACACCAGCACCTGCCCATCCACCGCACCGCCCGCCCCGATGCCGATGGTCGGAATGCGCAGCGACACCGTCACTTCCGCCGCCAACTGCGCAGGGATCTTTTCCAGCACCACCGCAAAACAGCCCGCCTCTTGCAACAGCAGTGCATCTTCTTTGAGCTTGCGCGCTTCCGCCGCTTCCCGGGCCCGCACCGTATAAGTGCCAAACTTGTAAATCGCCTGCGGCGTGAGCCCCAGGTGCCCCATCACGGGAATGCCCGCCTTCACCGTCTTCTCGATGGCATCCAGCACTTCCCGCCCGCCTTCCATCTTCACGGCGTGCGCCTCGGCCTCTTTCATAATGCGGATGGCCGACTTAAGCGCCCCCAGCGGATCGCCCTGATAGGTCCCGAACGGCAGGTCCACCACCACCAGCGCCCGCCGCACCGCGCGAATCACCGACGCCGCGTGGTAAATCATCTGATCCAGCGTGATGGGCAGCGTGGTCTCGTGTCCCGCCATCACGTTAGAGGCCGAGTCGCCCACCAGAATGACGTCGATGCCTGCGGCATCTACGATGCGCGCCAGCGTATAGTCATAGGCCGTCAGCATACTGATTTTCTCGCCCGCTTCCTTCATCCGTTGCAATACGTGCGTGGTGATCCGTTTATAATTTCCCATAGCTGTTGCGGTGCTGTCAGAATATCGCAAAGGTAACGGCTCATTTGAAATGAACTGTTATACTTTTGCGGCCCGCCAATCATCGGGGTGTAGCGCAGCCCGGTTAGCGCGCAGCGTTCGGGACGCTGAGGCCGGGGGTTCGAATCCCCCCACCCCGACTGTTGGGCCCGCTGCTTTCTTCCTGCTGGAAGAGGTTTTTCCCCACACATCCCCGGTCCACGAACATCGAGCGCGTCTTCATTTTCACCCGCTCATCACCGCTCTTCCATTACGGGAAATTATAGATTAGCCTGCGGAAACCTCGCATCGCCTGCCACCACAAGAAAATAAGAGGAATGGAACAAACAACAAGCAAACATTGTTTCCTTTTCAAATTGTTTTGCATCTTTGCAAACCAAAGAACCATCCTCCTTCCAGCCGATAGCGAGGGATGGCGGGAGTTTTTTTCAAAAAAATTACATAGCAAGGTCCCATGAAAAAAACAAAAAGGCCTCATCAATCATAAAAATACGAACATGGCAAGAATCCACAAAATCAGAATCGAAGGGTATCGTTCCATCAATGAGCAAGTGGAAATCACATTCCCAAATAGGAAGCCTGTAATTCTTTTAGGCGAGAACAATGCTGGAAAGTCAAATATCGTGAAGGCGCTTCAACTGGTGTTGGGACCATTCTGGCCCGGAAACCACGAACCAGAAGACCATGAGTTTTTTGGGAGAAACCCCGAAAGGTCGATCACGATCAAGACAGAGTTTGAACCCTCAGATCCGCTTGGAGGTAGATATACCCGTATCATTTGGCGCTATGACCCTTCGGCCGATGAGCCAATTTCCTTTCGAGGTGATGGCAGGGGTTTTGTTAGGAACGAAGACCGTGACACCTGTATGTGCATAGTAGTGGAAGCAGAACGCAATCTCAATTACCATCTCAGCTATTCTTCCAAGTGGACCCTTTTGAGTCGTCTTATGCGGCGTTTCCACCGCGCATTAAGTAGTCACGAAGGAGTTCGCCAAGATCTGGAACACCTGTTTCAACAAACCAAAGATAAATTCCATGAAATCCCGGAATTCAACGAATTTGTAAGCGAGCTTCAAAGCGAACTATCTGACCTTGTTGCCACCATGTCCCACCGCCTTGAAGTAGATTTTGAGGCCTACAATCCAGTTAACTTCTTTCATGCTCTTCGGCTTCAAGCAGTCGAAGGAAACACTCCTCGAACCTTGGAGGAAATGGGGACGGGTGAACAGCAGGTACTAGCGCTCGCATTTGCATATGCCTATGCAAAAGCATTTCATGGTGGCATTGTCCTCGTTATTGAAGAACCGGAGGCTCACCTGCATCCACTTGCCCAGCGATGGCTGGCTCGACGGCTGCGTTCTCGATGCGAAGAGGGGCTACAGATTGTTATTACCACACACAGCCCGGCTTTCCTGGCAATTGAGGATTTAGAGGGGCTTGTACTGGTGTATAAAGAGAATGGGGCCACTAAAGTACGTCAGTTGACACGCGGGGATTTGGTTCAGGCATGCATCGAAATGGGCGTACCCCCCAACCGGGTAACCGAAGACAATATCCTGCCTTTCTACGCAGCAAATGCCACAAGCGATATTCTGTCGGGTTTTTTCGCTCGAGCCGTTGTGCTTGTAGAAGGTCAAACAGAGGAACTGGCCCTCCCCATCCTTCTTGCTAAGCGAGGGCTTGAAGTAGAACGTGAAGGTATCGCGATTTTAGGCGTAGGTGGGAAAGGGAACCTCGCCAAGTGGTATCGGTTGTTCACTGCATATGGCCTGCCTTGCTATGTTGTTTTTGACAATGATGCAAAGGACGACAGCAGCGGAACGAAAAGAAAAGATGCTCTCAAAGCCGTAGGAATAACTGATGACGATGCTACAAAATTGATTCGTTCAGATGAGTGGGTTGTTGCAGAAAAGTATGCGATTTTTGGCAAAGACTTTGAGGAAGCGATGAGGGCTCACTTTGGCGAATACAGTGCGTTGGAAAATGAGGCTGAAGAGCAAGGGACTTCTTCGAAACCCTTCAAGGCCCGTTGGGCTGCTCAAAGACTTAACGCTGAAAGAGCCGACCTAGGGTGGGTCAAAATCGAAGAATTGATTGGTCACCTGAGAAACCTGGTAGAGGAACCCAAGGGGGAATCCGAGCAAGCCCTTAATGAAAAAGAAGAAGATACACTTCCTTTTTAGAATAAGTATCATCGGTTCTTCCTGAAGGAACTACTTTACCTTCACGAAATACCTTTCTTCCATCTACAATAAAAAACCTTTAACGAGACCTTCGGTCTGGTAAAAAAGGACTCCTGATCGCTGAAGGGGAAAAGAAGGGAAGGCATTATGTTTTGGCTCGTTAACAGACATTGTATTGGACATTTGAGTCATTTATCAGCCATTAGTGACAATAACGCCCCTTACAGCTATTCCGCCCGCTGCTGACGCAGTTCCGCCACCAGCCCCGCCCCATCTTCCGGCGGGCCATCTGGTTTACTCCTCTTCTTGTCGTTTCCTTTTCAGGATTTCATGGATATGGGCGGCTGCTCGGAAGTCTTCTTTTTCGATAAATAATTCCAGCAACCGTTCCAGTTCGCTGATGGAATAGGCTTCATAAGGCTTCGAGCCCGCCGAGAAGGCCCGTTCGGGTGCATCGAGGGTATGACCGGCCGCCGCCATCACCGCTTCATCAGCATACACCGGACATCCCACACGCACCGCCAACGCCACTGCATCAGACGTGCGGGCATCCACACGCACCACCTCTTCGCCCTGCTGAATGACCAGATGGGAATAAAAGACCTTATCCTCCACCCGATATATCTCCACACGAACGAGCCGCGTACGAAGGTGCTGGAGCAGTCTTGCCATCAGGTCGTGGGTCATCGGCCGCGAAGGCTGCACACGTTCCAACGCCACTGCAATGGCCTGAGCTTCCCATTTGCCGATGATGACGGCCAGCCGCCGAAAAGAACTCTCCGCTTCAAACACCAGCACGTAATGCTCCGGACTCGACTCACACGCCGAAATCGCAATGAGGTTGAGTTCGACCCACGCCATGGCCCTATATCGTCGCTATTTACTTTAACGCCCCGGCCACCGAAACCACAGATAAAACCAGCTCATTGGCTTATCATTCATCCATCGCTTCATTACAGCCGAGATTTATCAGCGTCGGAGGCCGCCATTTCATGCAATACAATCCGATGGTTGCCCGTATCGGCAATCGCCATATAGCATCCCTCGATGCACACCGCAAAGGGCCAATAAAAACAATCTACCGCTCCCGAAATCGACTCGAGATGCTCCCCGCCCATGGTGAAATCCTTCTGGCCGAGTAAGAAGCTCGCCCGCGCATTGTTTTGCTCGGGTATGGGCTCAAACCACAACAGCCGACTATTGCCCGCATCGACCACCCACAACCCCTCACCGTAGAAAAAGCTGTCGTAACACCAGTTGAGCGTGTGCGCATCGGGATGCGGCAGGTATTGATTTTGTCCACACGACTCAAAATCGGGCTGCCCGATGACGACATCCGCCCTCTGATAGTCCAACCCCCTGCGCCAGTCCTTCCACAGGAGCACCCTGTAGTACTGCGTATCGGCTATGGCCATCCTACCATCGGGCGATACGCGCACCGAATACGGCCATACCGGCTGATGCGGCTCGTAATCGCGCTCCGTCATCGACGGCTTGCCGATCACACCCGCAGCAGCTGCGTAGTTGTCTTCAGGGATCGTCTCGTAAAACAGTACGCGGCGATTGCCCGTGTCGGCTATCCATAGCCTGGTGCCATCGGAGTGCACGCCGTACGGCCAGTGCAGGGTGTGCGCCGTTGGCGCACTGCCAATACCCGTATTGGGCGTGTTGGTAGTAAAATCGCGCTGCCCGACGACGACATCGGCAGGCTGACCGTGGCGCGTGGGAAAGCTGTGCCAGATGAGCACTCGGTGGTTCCACGCATCGGCTACGATGAGGCGCCGACCGTCCGACCACAGCCCCGACGGATACAACAGCGTCGATGCCGACACAGCTCCCCCCGCATTGCGGCCAATGGCCTCAGGGGCTTCCTGCCCCAACACCACATCGGGCGGAGCGTATTCGTCTTCGGGAATGCGGTGCCAGATGAAGACGCGATTTTGCGCAGTATCGCTGATGAGTAGCTTCCCATCGACGAGCCAGACGCCCCGCGGCGCCAACAAGGGCACCTCGCGACTACCTCGCACCAACAGCGTCCGCCGTATGTCAAAACGCGTCTTCGTATCCATAATACCCATACATCGCTTAACAAATTCGAGGCAATTGTGCCCCTGCCAGCATGTTAACTACCCGCGTACCGCCAATGCCACTGCGCAAGACTACCTTGCCGGGATGCCCCTCCACGACCTCTCCCACAATAGCCGCTCGCCGCCCCTCTCCGAGACCATGCAAGGTCTCTACGACGTCTCCCGCTGCATCGCCCGATACCACCGCCACAAACACACCCTCGTTGGCCACATACAGCGGATCCAAGCCCAACAGCTCACACGCCCCTTTGACGTCGTCGTCGATAGGTATGGCATCCTGCTCAAGCTGAATGCCCACTCCCGCATCCCGAGCGATTTCGTTCAGCGTGGTGGCCACCCCCCCGCGTGTGGGATCCCTGAGCAAGTGTATCGCCGCACCGTGCGCATCGAGCAAAGCCTCTACAGCGCGATGCAGCGGGCGCGTATCGCTCCGTACCGTCGTCTCAAACTCCAACCCCGGCCGTCGCGACATCACGGCTACACCGTGCGCAGCTATTGGCCCACTCAACACAATCCGATCCCCCACCGCAACGCGCGACAGCGCTATCTCCGCCTTCGGATGGAGCACCCCAATCCCCGAGGTGTTGATAAAGATCTTGTCCCCACTTCCCTTCTCCACCACCTTGGTATCGCCCGTCACGATCTGCACCCCCGCCTCCAAACACGCCAAACGAATGCTCTGAAGTATCTCCCAAAACTCCTCCACCGCAAGGCCCTCCTCGATGATAAAACTCAACGACAGATAGCGCGGACGCGCCCCACACATGGCCAAATCGTTGACCGTCCCATTGATAGCCAAATCCCCAATATTGCCTCCCGGAAAAAACACCGGCGACACCACAAAACTATCCGTCGTAAACGCCAGCTTCTCACCCACCTCCAACACAATCCCATCGTGCCGAGAGGCAGTCAGCACATCCTCTAAGATCGCATAGATGCCCTTATCCAGCAATTTATGCGTCAATATGCCTCCACTGCCATGCCCCAACGTGATGATGTCAAATTCGAGCTTGGGCATGGGACATTGCAAGCTAAAACTGCGCTTTTTCGTCAGCTCCATAGGCAAATGTTTACGCTATCCTTCGTATTCGATCGACTCCCACTTGCGACGCCGAAAGATCTTCCTGCGCTCGGCGTAGAGATTGCGCT
>JALVCQ010000136.1 GCA_027009805.1 Bacteroidota bacterium | reverse complement strand
CGCTGGGTGCCCGGGGGCGAGTTCACGGCAGTCACCCAGACTTCTTCTCCGTGACAGGGCGTTTGCGGGACTTGGAGCGCCGCGGCCGCCTGAAAAGGAAGCACCCACAACAAACCCTGATAGATGGTGGATTTCGGCGGACATCCATTGTCCCGCACCTTGACGGTGTAAGGATAGGGGGCTGTTCGCCCCTGGCCACAGGCGGTGTGCCACGAGATATCCACATCGAAGGTGCCGATGCCGCCCGACGGCGCCGAATAGGAAGCCGCCGGATTGGCATTAAACGGCTCGCCGACCACGCTCTGAAGGTAGATGCTGTCGGTGTCGGAAAACCGCAGGGTCAGGTTTAACGTCTCTCCTTCCATCACGGCCGTGGTTCCCGTCAGCGACGTTAATCGGGGGGCGGGATTCGGCGGACAGTTGAGGGCGATGAGCTGGATGTCTCGGCGGGTTCGGCTTAACAACACGCCGTTTCGATATTCCCACACATCCATGGCCACCACATACGTTCCCGCCGAAGGGACGTAAGCGGTCAACCGGCCGGTTACTGAATCGAGAGAAATCGCCCCCCCGGGACCGAAGGGGGCGGAGGCCGAATATCCCGCCTGATAGTTTACCGTAGTGGGCGGCCACGAATAAAGCGGCGGATAATTGACGATTACGGGTTGAGAAGGCGTCCCCCCCGAATAGGGATGAGCCAACTGATAGACCAATGAGTCGCCGTCGGTATCCACAGCACTCCAATCGAACGAAACGGTGTCGTCCACACAGAAATAGGGCACCGGCAAGTCCTGAAAAACAGGCGAGTTGTTGGTGGTCGTGGTGGGAGGGATTTCCACCACATAGGTCTGTCCCATATCCTGCATCATGTTTGTCGGGTCATTCCGACAGCAGCGGACATATACAATGGCGTAACCATATTGGCTGGGCGGTAATATGAAGTCCTTTTCATAGACCGCCCGCTGCAGGCACACGTTAGGCTGGAAAGGACAACTGGCGGCATTCAGCGGCTGAATGTATTGGGGGGGGCCGGAGTAATAAATGCTATCGCGAAATTTCAGCGTATAGGTCTGGGCTGAAGTGCGTTCATAAACGCCGACATATATGGGCTGGTCGAAGGGGGTTTGGGAGGTGCAGTCTCGATAAATCAAGAACTTGACCCTATACTTATGATACGAACCATTTACCTGTCCCAGGTAAGTATAGGTGCCCGTCCCACCCACCAGATGCGTGGCATACAGCGGCCCCGCCAGCATCCATGCCAGGGCGGACATCCAGATTCCTAACTTTTTATTAGAAAAATGCACGCCCATAGGGGGTCAAACTTACAATCATTTTCCACATCAAAGCCGGCCGACGTTGTAGTATTGTAACGAAATTTCTGTGCTGACAGGTTTACGTTTCACGCGCTATGGGCATCGACAACATTATATTCGGTGTGGTATTGCTTGCCGCGCTGGCTTTTTTCGGCTATAATCTGGGTGCGATTATCCAGCTGATTCGGGGCGGCAAGCCTTACCGGCCCGCCGCGCCGCTCGGCTTCCGGTTCCGGTCGATGTTGCGCTATGCTTTCGGCCAGCAAAAGATGTTTGATCGGCCCATCGTAGGCTTGCTTCACTTTTTCGTCTATGCGGGGTTTATCATCATCAACCTGGAAATGCTGGAGATTGTCATCGACGGGCTGACGGGTGCGCATCGGATATTTTTGTCTTTTCTTTCTCCTTCGACCTATTCGGTTTTCATCTCCATTTTCGAGGTGCTGGCCGTGCTGGTGATTGTGTCCTGTGTGATATTTCTGGTCCGGCGGAACGTGCTCAAGATTCCCCGGTTTCATTCTCCGGAAATGACCCGATGGCCCAAATTGGATGCGAACATTATTCTGGTCACGGAGATTGCGTTGATGCTGGCGTTTCTGTTGATGAACGCCTCCGACCGGCTTTTACAGCTCAAAGGCGTTTCGGGCTATCACCCGACGGGCGATTTTCTCGTCAGCCATATGCTGATGCCGATGTTAAGCTCTTTTTCCGCCGATCAACTGGTGTTTTTGGAGCGGTTTTCATGGTGGGGACACATCATCGGCGTGCTGGCGTTTCTCAACTACATTCCATATTCAAAACACTTGCATATTTTTCTGGCCTTTCCGAACACCTATTATATATCCGATAAGCCCAAAGGCTACTTTCCCTCTATTCCGGAGATTACGGCGGAGGTGAAATACATGCTCAATCCGGAGGGGCCGGAGCCGCCGATAAGCGAAGAGCCGCCGCTGTTCGGCGCCCGTGACGTGTATGACCTGACGTGGAAAAACCTGCTCGATGCGTTTACATGCACCGAGTGTGGGCGCTGCACCTCGGAATGTCCGGCCAACCTGACCGGAAAGCGCCTTTCACCCCGCAAAATCATGATGGACACCCGCGACCGGCTGGAAGCGCTGCGCTTCCGCCCCGACGCCGAGTCGCACACCCTTTTTCCGAATTATATCACTGCGGAGGAAGTGCTGGCCTGCAACACCTGCATGGCCTGTGTGGAGGTGTGTCCGGTGGGCATCAACCCGCTGGATATCATCCTTAAAATTCGGCGCCATATGGTCACCGATGAAGGCAAGGCGCCTTCGGAGTGGAATTTGATGTTCGGCAACATCGAGAACAACGGAGCTCCCTGGCAGTTTTCACCCGATGATCGGGCCCAATGGACGGCCCTCGTGTAATGAGCTAATACTATGAATACTCCATCACGCATTCCGACGATGGCCGAGCTGGCCGCTCAAGGGAGACAGCCCGAGATTCTTTTCTGGGTGGGCTGTGCGGGCAGTTTTGACATGCGGGCGCAGAAGATCACGGCCAGCTTTGCCCGAATTCTTCTTGCCGCCGGCATCGACTTTGCCATCTTAGGCTCGGAAGAATCTTGCACCGGCGATCCGGCCAAACGCGCCGGCAACGAATTTGTGTATCAGATGAGTGCATTGGCCAACATCGAGGTGCTCAACGGCTATGGCGTCAAAAAGATTGTGACCACCTGTCCGCATTGCTTCAACATCCTCAAAAATGAATATCCCGAGTTGGGCGGGAATTATGAGGTGCTCCATCATTCGCAGCTGCTTCAGCAACTCCTGGAAGCGGGACGCATCACCATAGAAGGCGGGGCTTTTGAAGGGAAGACCATCACCTATCACGACTCCTGCTATCTGGGGCGCGGCAACGGCGTGTATGAAGTGCCCCGGGCGGTGCTTGCTTCGCTGGACGCCTCGCTGGTGGAAATGGAGCGCAACCGCCGTCATGCCGTTTGCTGTGGTGCCGGCGGCGGGCAAATCTTCAAAGAGGCGGAAAAGGGCACCCATGAAGTTTATGAAGAGCGCACGAAAGACATCACAGCCACAGGGTGCGATATCGTGGCCACCCCCTGCCCTTTTTGCATGCTGATGTTTCGAGACGGCGTCAAATCGGCCGATAAGGAAGACGCCATCGCGGTCAAAGACCTCAGTGAGCTGATCTGGGAGGCCATGCAAAAGGGCTCATCTTCTTCTGCATGAAGATGCCGAACCCTTCTTTTCCATGCCCTGTTATGGTAAGGTGCAATCATATATTTTTGCCCCCACGAAAGGCGGCGTGGCCGAGTGGCTTAGGCGTGGGTCTGCAAAACCCAATACAGCGGTTCGATTCCGCTCGCCGCCTCGACAACAGAACAACCGTCAGAACCTAAATCAACATAATTATGAGTGACATTGCAGCACGCGTGAAGCAAATCATCACCGACCGTTTGGGAGTGGATGAAAGCGAAATCACTCCCGAAGCCCATTTTGCCAACGATCTGGGGGCCGACTCGCTCGACACCGTGGAATTGATCATGGAGTTTGAGAAAGAGTTTGGTATTTCGATCCCGGACGAAGAAGCCGAATCGATCACCACGGTCGGAGAGGCCATCAAGTATATTGAAGAACGGCTGGCGGAAAAGGCGTAAGCCTTCTCTACCCTGCTTTGTGAGGACCGCGCGTCCTCCAATAATGTGATCGGTTGGAGCAGATGGAACGCCGTCGTGTGGTTGTTACGGGAATCGGCGCGATAACGCCGCTGGGTAAAAATGCCGCCGAAACGTGGGAAGGGCTCCGGTCGGGCGTCAGCGGCGCCGATTATATCACCCGCTTCGATGCTTCCCGTTTCAAGACCCGCTTTGCCTGTGAGGTGAAGGACTATGAGCCCACCGACTACTTCCCCCGGCGGGAAGTGCGGCGGATGGACCTGTATTGTCAGTTTGCGCTGATCAGTGCAGAAGAGGCTTTTCAGGACAGCGGTCTTGCGTTGGATAACATCGACAGTGCCCGTGCCGGTGTGATTTATGCGTCGGGCATCGGCGGCATCACCACCTTCTACGAGGAAGTTCAGAAGTTTGTCGAAGGCGGCTATGACCCGCGCTTCAGCCCGTTTTTCGTTCCCAAGATGATCAGCGACATTGCGGCGGGGATGATTTCGATGAAATATGGTTTTCGGGGGGTCAACTTCGCCACGGTTTCGGCCTGCGCTTCCAGCAATTCGGCCATCATCGAAGCCGTGCAATATCTTCGTAACGGTACGTGCGATGTCATCATCGCCGGCGGCAGCGAGGCGGCGATATGCCCGCCGGGCATCGGCGGCTTTAACAGCATGAAGGCGTTAAGCACACGCAACGACGATCCGAAACGGGCGTCCCGGCCGTTTGACAAGGACCGAGACGGCTTCGTCATGGGCGAAGGAGCGGGCGCACTGGTGCTGGAAACGCTTGACCACGCGCTGGCCCGCGGCGCCAATATTTATGCCGAAGTCGTGGGGGTGGGCGCTTCGGCGGACGCCTATCACCTCACCGCCCCGCACCCCGAAGGATTAGGCGCGGCGCTCGTGATGAAAAGCGCCCTGGAAGACGCCGGCATCGCACCGGAAGCCATCGACTACGTCAATGTGCACGGCACCTCCACCCCCTTGGGCGACGTGGCCGAACTGAAAGCCATCGAACAGGTGTTCGGAGAACATGCATATGCGATGAACATCAGCTCCACCAAGTCGATGACGGGTCATCTGCTGGGGGCCGCCGGCGCCGTGGAAGCACTGGCGTGCATTATGGCCATGCAGGACAACCTCGTACCGCCTACCATCAACCACGAAACCCCCGACCCCGACATCAACCCCCGCTTCAACCTCACCCTGAACAAGGCCCAAAAGCGGAATATACGTTTTGCCCTCAGCAATACGTTTGGCTTTGGAGGACACAACGCCACCGTCATATTCAAAAAGTATTCAACCTCATGACAATGAGCAGCAAACACGCCGCTTTAGCCTTCATTCTGGGCATGGGCATGGTAATGGTTTCATGTGTGTCGCCGCGGGTGGTGCAGGATCTGCGGAAAGAAAACGAAACCCTCAAACAAGAAAAAAAGTCCTGTGAGACCAAAGTAGAAGCACTGAAACTGCGGGTAACCAAACTTCAGGCAAAATATGACGCCCTTTTCGAACAATACAGCGAGCAGGAAAAAGTCATTGCCAAGCTCAAAAACGACACCACGCTGCTGCACAGCACCAACCGAAACCTTCAGCGCTTGTATAACGAGCTGAACGCCGCCTATGAACGTTTGCTCAAGGTCAATAAGGATTTGCTGTCGGAGAAGGCGCGCGAGTCGCAGGAACTTTCCACCGACGTGGCCCGACTCAAAGCCCAGCTGGAACTGAAACAGCAGCAATTGCAGGCGAAAGAAAAAGCTCTTCAAGACAAAGAATTAAGCCTGCTTCAGCTTCAGACAAAGCTGGAAAAACTGGAACAAGCCCTCAAAGAACGAGAAGAAAAGATCGTCCGCCTCGAACGCGTCCTTCACGAGAAAGATTCCACGGTGAAAGCCATTCGCACGCAAATCGCCCAGGCCCTCTTGAAATATGACGGCAAAGGGATGAGCGTGAAGATTAAGAAGGGAAAAGTGTATGTGACCATGCAGGAAAAACTCCTTTTCCCTTCGGGAAGCTATCGTGTGAATGCGGAAGGACAAAAAGCCCTTGTTCAGCTGGCTTCTTACTTAAAGCAAAATCCTGACGTCAACATCGTGGTGGAAGGACACACCGACGACGTGCCGCTGCGCGGTTCCGGATGCTTAAAGGACAACTGGGACCTGAGCGTGATGCGGGCCACCTCGGTGGTTAGAATCCTGACGCAAAAAGGCGGCATTGACCCGCACCGCCTGACCGCGGCGGGACGGGCTTCCTACGACCCCGTGGATCCGGCAAAAACCCCCGAAGCCCGACGCAAAAACCGACGCACCGAAATTATCCTCACGCCGAAACTGGACAAGCTGCTGGAAATTCTGGAATAGACTAATTTGCATCGTTCGATCGGAGGGAAGGGCACATATAAATTGACTGCTTTTTGGTAGTGCGGATTACGCTGCGTCGTTGGATAACGCTGGCGATTGCCGGCATCAGTGGGATAGCCGCTTGGGGGCAACAGTGGTTTGTCCCGGGGCGGACATACGCCAAAATTAAAGTGGCCGCCGACAGCATTTATCGCATCACTTACAACGATTTGAGCGGGATTTTTCCCAACCTTTCATCCGTGGATCCCCGCCATTTTCAGATGTATTGGCGCGGGCGTCCCTATCCGATTCTCGTCAAAGGCGAAGATGATGGGTCATTCGACCCTACGGATACCATTTTATTCATCGGCCTTCGCAATGACGGCGTTCCCGACCGTCCCCTTTATCCGACGCCGTCGGACCAGCCGAATCCCCGCGTGAGCCTTTTTACGGATACCAACGTTTACTATCTCACCATCGAAAACACCAACGGCGCCCGAATCAATGTAGTGGATGGCGGTGTGACGGCGGGGCGTCCGAATGCGGCTTCTTTTCGCTGGGCCCGACGTGTGGAGTTTTTCCAGACCTACTTCGACGATATCAGCATGCAAAACGAGTATCTCGGCTCCTCCTACTACGGCCCCGGCGAAGGCTGGATGAGCACTAAAGTAACGAACAACAAGGAGCTCGGCACGCCGATGATACTTCGCAACCGGCTATATCCCGACCCGCAAGTGCAACTGCGGGCCTATGCCGTATCCCAAACGTCCGATCTGGTGTGCGGGCGCCTGCTGAACAACAATTTTCAAATTAAAATTAAGACGCAATATCAGGTGGCTCCCGGCGTGTTCAGAGACACCACGTATATCCCGCTCGATACTTTCTTCGGGGGATATCGGGTCATTGCCGTCAATAAGCCCATTCCTTCCTATTACATCAATGACTCGGTTGACCTTATATTTTTCGTTCGGCCGAAAGAGCAGAGCGGCGGATGCTATTCGGCGAGTTCCGTGGCATATATGGAGTTAAGTTATCTCCATACGCTGTCGCTTTCCGATATCGTTCGCTTTCCTTTTCAATTTCAAACCGAGCAGGCATCTGCTCCTTCTGTTAACCACACTTTTCAACAGGTGTCGGCTTCCGTCCAGCATCCCTGGATTTACGACACGGCTTCCCACACCCTTTATCGCGGGGTGTGGAATGGAAGTTCCTTTCAAGTGAGTCTTCCGCCTGGCCGAAATCTATTCTTCTTCGATTCCGCTGATATCGCCTCACCGCTTTCGATTACCCCTTACGTATTCTCCAACTTATTAGCCGTCCCCCCGCAAACCGATTACCTCATCATCTCCAACACGCGCCTCAAAAACGGAGCCGAAGCCTACAAGGCCTACCGGCAAAGCACCGGATTTCGCCCGCATATCGTATATGCCGACTCGCTCTACGACGCCTTTTATTATGGGCTTCATCACCCGCTTGCGCTTCGGCGTTTTTTCGAGCAACTCCATGCAGCCGATTCCACCATTCCCCTGCAATATGTGCTTTTTTTGGGGAAAGGAATCCAGACAAGCACCCTAAAACGAGGACGTAATGCCACCAAAGATCTGGTCCCCACATGGGGCATCCCGCCGTCCGACTACCTTTTTCTCAACACCATTAAAGACGCCGATTTCTTTCCGGACTATTACGTGGGACGTATTTCGGCCCTCGACAACCACGACATCTATGCTTACTTGGCCAAGGTTCAGGCCTACGAACAGCTAAGCCCTGCACGATGGCGAAAAAACATCCTGCATCTGGCGGGTGGCCGAGACATCAATGAGAATGCACTATACGCCAATTTTCTGAACCGTTATGCCGGCATCGCGGAAGATACGCCGGCGGGCATGTTTATTCGACTGATCCGCAAGGCCGACGATCTACCGGTAACCACCACCCTGAAAGCCCAAATTATCGAGTCGATCAACAACGGGATGTCGCTCATGACCTATTTCGGGCACGGCGCCGCCGATATCCTGGAGGTGGACATCGGAGAGCCTGAGGAATATGCCAACTACGGCAAATATCCCATCATGTATTTTGCGGGTTGTATCCTGGGCAACTGCTACTCCTCCCACGGTTCCATGGGCGAGCGGTTTCTCATGCATGATTCAGCCGGGGCGTTGGTCTGGATCGCTGGGACGGGATACGGCATTCAAGACGAACTACATGGATTCAACCTGGCTTTTTATTCGAGCGCCTTTTACAACAACTATGGGCGGTCCATCGGAAAGGTTCTTCGGGACGCCATGGGGCTTTATTATAGGCCGGGCTTCGGGATTCGCCAGCAGATGCAATGCCTTCAATTTAACCTGCAAGGCGACCCCGCTATTCAGACATATTCCGTTTCTCAGCCTGATTATGAGATAACGGCCGCCGACATCGCCTACGAGCCTTCGCCATTGCATACAGGGCTGGACTCTTTCACCCTATTGGTGACGGTGCGTAACTGGGGGCGCGCCATTCGTGACTCTGTCACATTACAGATTCTCCATAGCTATCCGGGCAATCAACAAACCGACACATTTACTTATAAAGTCATTCCGCCCTTCAATCAATTCACTTATGCGCTTCGTCTGCCGATGGGCGGAATACGGGCCCACGGTAGAAATGTATTTGCGGTGAGCATAGACCCCGACAATCTCATCGCGGAATTGGATGAAGACAACAACTCGGCCACTGTGACGGCGTTCATCGTCAGCAACACAGCCGTTCCGCTATTCCCGGTAAATGATATGCTGGTAGGAAGCCAAACGGTCACACTCAAAGCGCAGGGGACGGGCAACCGCACCGAGACTTTTGAGTTCGAAATCGACACGATACCGTCTTTTTCAAGCCCGTGGAAACAGGTGTCGCCCCCCATCACGTCCAGCTATCTGGCCACATGGGACGTCACGCTGCTTCCCGACGACTCATTGGACTATTACTGGCGCGTTCGTCTGCGTAGCAGCGACTCGGCGGCCCGCACGTGGGTCTCGGCGTCTTTTACCTACGTTGCACACACCTATCCCGGTTGGGGACAAGTAGATTATCCACAATATTCCAAAAGTGCTTACGATGGGGTTTATTATGATTCCACCCATCAACTCCGGTTCTACCGCTACGTCTCGCCCATTATCAAGGTCCAGAGCACAGGGGATCTCTATCCCGATCCGGCGGCGGCCGAGATTCGATATGACTATGCCCGGATGATCTTTGGATTTCTCAATAACCACCTCTACATGGTGGCTTTTAATCCGGACAACCTGGAACTTTTTTCATATCCATCTTCTTTTGCCAGCAACACACGTATTCCCTGGGCGCAACACACCTTTTTCCATTTTCATTTCGGGAGCGACATTTCCGTTTCCTCGGCCCGCGATTCTTTCGCCCATATCATGCGTCAAATACCGGACGGCTA
>JALVCQ010000135.1 GCA_027009805.1 Bacteroidota bacterium | reverse complement strand
GCTCCACGCCGGATTTTCCAGCCGATGAGCCGCCGAAAAATGGCTCCGCCGCGTGATATAGACATACCGTTTCACAGGCACCGCTTGAGGAGGCCGCAAACTTACGGGATGACGGGCAAGCGGCGGCGCGCAGAGCTGCTGCATGTATATTTGTTGAACATCAATAAACCGCCATCCCACCTATGGATGCCCTACCACACCATCGCCGCTGTTCCATCCGCCTCACCGGCAACAACGACACCTGCGCCGGCGCTTACTTTATCACGATATGCATTCAGAACAACGAACACACCAGCCGGGACGAAACATCATGGCATCGATTACGCCCATCCATGGATGAAAACCCATGGCGACGGTATCGGGATGAAAAAGCCCCCGAGCAAGAAGGGCAAGAGAACTTCCCCCCAAAAATGTTACACCCTCAGCTTGAAATGCATCCGCCAAAAAATGAACAGATGCATTTTAGCGTGCAACATTTCTTTAAGAGAGATTTAATCCGTGACCGACGGTTCCCGCGCCTCATCCGAGCAGGCCTGCGTGTCCGATCCGATGAAAATGCCAACGTACGGGCGGACCTGCGTGTCCGCCCTCACAAGGATATCCGCCCCGACGATAAACACAAGCCCCATCCATCGCCGAAAACCCATGGCGACGGTATCGGGATGAAGGCCGTTCGGACATCGACGGGAGCAACCCCACATTTTTCATGAAACAAACAGCACGATGACACACGAACACCTTGTGAAAAACCTTGCAGCAGGCTATTCCACCGAACGCTTGTTGGCCCTGATGCGGCGGATAGCGCCGGCCTTCCGCCCCATGCCCCAGCCGCTCAGCCACCTTCTGAAAGAAGACGAACCGTTCGAACAGGCCGATAAGCTCGGCGTCATTGAGCTGGAAGGCGCCGTGTCGGTGTTGGTGGCGGAGGTAAAAGTGGCAGGCGACCTGACGGAACGCTCAAGCAAACGCAAGCAATATAACCTGGCGCGGCGCTTTATTAAAGACGGCGACCACAACGCCGCCATCCTGGCCTTTTACGACGCCGGCGGGCGCTTTCGGCTTTCGCTGATCACCGTCACCTATCACGGCACGCGCCGGCGGTTTAGCACCTTCCGCCGCTACACCTTCTTTGTGGACCCGGCCCTTCCCAACAAAACCTTCGTCCAGCAGCTCGGACGGGCCGATTTTTCCACGATGGCGCACATCATGGAGGCCTTCTCGCTGGAAGCGGTCTCCGATGCGTTCTATCAGGAATTTAAGCCCAAATACGATGCCATCGCCCGGGCGGTGGCGGGAACCTCCGACGAGCCCCTCAAACAAGACTTTGCCCTGCTGTTCGTCATCCGCATCATCTTTCTCGGCTTTGTGCAGAAAAAAGGTTGGCTGGGCGACAACCCGCGTTTTCTTCAGGACTTCTGGGAAGAATACCGCCACAGCAGCTCGCCGCAGGACACCTTTTACCGCGAATGGCTGGAGCCGCTCTTCTTCGAGGCTTTGAGTTCGCCCCCCGGACGGAAAGCCGCTTATGGCCATGCCCCCTTTTCCCCAAAAACGCAATTGGTCTTGCAGATGGCCCCCTACCTCAACGGCGAGCTTTTCAAGCGCAAACGCAGCGTGGACGACCAGGGGCTCTACATCCCCGACGAATGGATCGGCGACTTCTTCGACTTTCTCTTCCAATACAACTTCACCGTCGAAGAAAACGAACTCTACGACGAAGAGCTGGAGCTCAATCCCGAATTTCTGGGCATCATCTTCGAGCGCATCACCAACATGGATCAGGGTGCCGTCTATACGCCGCGGGTGGAGGTGGACCTGATGTGCCGGCTGGCGCTGGTCAAGTGGCTGACCCCGACCACCAACATCGACAAACGAGACCTGTATCATCTTTTCTTTCGGGAAGGCGGCACGGGCGAAGCCTATGATGAATATCAAAAGCAGGGCGACTTCTCGCCGGCGGAAATCCGAACGCTCATCAAACGGCTGGAACACATCACCGTCTGCGACCCCGCCGCCGGATCGGGCGCCTTCGAGGTGGGCATGCTGCAGGTGCTGGACCAAACGCTGGAAAACCTCTACACCCGCAACAACACCCCGGCCGATCTGAAAGCCAATGCGCCCACTCCTTTCGAGCGCAAAAAAGCCATCATCGCCCGCTCGCTCTACGGCGTAGAGGTCAAACGCTGGGCCGTGTGGATCAACCACCTGCGCCTGTGGCTGACGCTCTTCGTGGACATGCCGGACGAAGAGCGCCAGTCGCCCACGCCGCTGTTGCCCAACCTGACCTTCAAGGTGCGCGTCGGCGACTCGCTGGTGCAGCGCATCGGCGGAAAGACCTTCCCCGTGCAGGGGCACGCCCACCTGCCCGCCGCCGTCAAACGGAAAATCACCGAACTAAGGAAAAAGAAGCACGACTACTTCTATAACCGATCACACAACGTTCACCTCATCGCCCACGAAGAACTGACTGTTTTTCGCGCCATCCTCGACGCCCAGATCGAAGAACGCAAGGCCGCCCTTCGCGTGCTGCGCCAGCCTCAGCCAAAAGCCGGCGTCATGTTCGAAGAAGCAGCCGAACTGGAAGCCCGGCGGGCAGCCGACGAGCAAAAAAAGCGAGACGCACAGGCCGCCGCACTCGAAACCGAAATCGCCAACCTGGAAGCCCAGAAACGCCACCTCAAAGACAACCGCCCCTTTATATGGAGCATCGAATTCGCCGAGATCTTCTTCGACCGCGGCGGATTCGACATCATCATCGGCAACCCGCCCTACGTGCGGCAGGAAAGCATCACCGACCCTGCCGGACGGCTTTCTTCCAAAGAATATAAAGAGGCCCTGATGGAAATGGTGCGCCTGGACTTCCCCGACTACTTCGCCCCATCCCGAGCACGCACCGACAGGTTCAAAAAAGGGCGCAAACCCAGCGGACGCTCCGACCTCTACACCTACTTCTACATCCGCTCCCTGCGCCTGCTCAACCCCAGCGGCGTACACGTCTTCATCTGCTCCAACGCCTGGCTCGACGTGGGCTACGGCGCATGGCTGCAGGAGTTCTTCCTGCGCAAAGCGCCCCTCCACTATGTCATCGACAACCACGCCAAACGCTCCTTTGCCCGGGCCGACGTCAACACCGTCATCACCGTAGCCAGCGCACCGCGGCCCCGGGGAGAAGTGCCCAAGGAACACATCGTGCGCTTCGTGGCCTTCAAACAACCCTTCGAAGACGCCGTCATCACCGAACACCTCCTCGACATCGAAAACGCCCACACCATCCGAAAAACCAGCGCCTACCGCGTCTTCCCCATCACCGTCAAACAACTGCTGGATGAAGGCTCCGACGGCAACAAATACGTCGGCGACAAATGGGGCGGCAAATACCTCCGAGCACCGGATATTTTCTTTACCATTCTGGAAAAAGGAAAGGGAAAACTCGTCCGCCTCGGCGACATCGCCGAAGTGCGATTTGGCATCAAAACCGGCGCCAACGACTTTTTCTACCTCGAACCCCTCGGCCCGGGCACCCAACCAGGACTGCTGCGCGTGCGAAACGGCGCCGGATGGGAAGGAGAAATCGAGGAGGAGTTTCTGAAACCGATATTCCTTTCCATCAAAGAGACAGAAAGTATTAGATGTGATGTAACTCAATTTCGCCATTTAATTTTCCGATGCAACAAACAACCCTCTCAATTAGAAGGCACTAAGGCATGGGAATACATACAGTGGGCTGAACGCAACATGAGTTCCAAATCTGGCAAGCCCATATCAGAAACACCTAGTGTCCGAAACAGAAAATTATGGTATTCAATAGAATGGAATTATAATATTGATATTATTTCTAATCGTTTCGTCGGAGAACGATTTATGTTTGTCGAAGGGGGAAACTTTGAAACTGGCGATGTGTTTTTCGTAATTTCTCTTAAAAAAGATTTTGACAAACAATCCACTATAGCTTCATTAAATTCTACATTGTCATTCTTAACCCAAGAGATACTGGGAAGGAAAACCTATGCAATTGGAGTCATGTATATTTATGGAGATGAAATAAAAAATCATATTTTTTTAGACCCAAGAACGCTGTTCAGAAAAAACGAAGTAAACAGCGCTATAGAGAGTATCAAACATAGAAAAGTTCATCCTATCTTCACCGAATGCGGTATCGACCCCAGGTCGGATGTGCCGATTGCCGCGCAGGAGCCGAAGCCGCTGCCCGATCGCAAGGCCTTAGACGACATCGTCTTCGATGCCCTGGGATTGAACGAAGAGGAACGCAAGGAGGTCTATCGCGCCGTGTGCCAATTGGTGTGGGAGCGGATCAGCAAGGCCCGGAGTGTATAGGCATGCCGTACGATCCGGAAAAACACCATCGGCGCAGCATCCGCCTGCGGGGATACGATTATGCCCAGGCGGGGGCATATTTCATCACCATTTGCACGCAGGCGCGCGTGTGCCTGTTCGGGCAGGTGGTGGACGAAACCATGCACATGAACGACGCCGGACAGATGGTGCAACGGTGGTGGCATGAATTGAATCGAAAATTCCCCACCGTCCAAACCGATGCATTCGTGGTCATGCCCAATCACATACATGGAATCATCATCATTCACCCGGTAGGGGCAGACCTACGTGTCTGCCCCAATGATATCCACATACGCCCCGATAATATCCACGTCTGCCCCAATGATATCCACATGCGCCCTGATGATCAACGGGGCACACACACCAATCAACGGGGCACACACACCAATCAACGGGGCACACACACCAATCAACGGGGCACACACACCAATCAACGGGGCACACACGCAGGTGTGCCCCTACCGGAAATCGTCCAATGGTTTAAAACGATGACCACAAACGAATATATCCGCCACGTAAAAAACGATGGTTGGCCACCGTTTCGCAAACGCCTGTGGCAACGCAATTATTACGAACACATCATCAGGGATGAAAAATCATTACATCGCATCCGCCAATACATCGCCGAAAACCCATCGCGATGGGAACAGGACAACGAAAACCCAAACCCGAAAACGTAGGGGCAGACCTACGTGTCTGCCCCAATGATATCCACATACGCCCCGATAATATCCACGTCTGCCCCGATGATGAACAGGGCGCACACACCGGGGATGGTGCAATGGTTCAAAACGATGACCACAAACATCATCCACCATTATATTTGACGCTATCCGTTGGCAACGGATAATGGGATAGGGAAAACAACCGATAGAACAGGAACCATGCCCCGCAATTTCATCACCAATGCCCCACAGGGCAGCCTCCAGGATCGCGTGCAGACGCTCATTGACCACAGTCGGGAATTGAAATTTCTGGTGGGTTTCTTTTATTTTTCAGGATGGCCGGCGCTTTATCAGGCCGTCAAAGGGCGCGACGACCTTGTCATGAAGATTCTGGTGGGGCTGGACACCGACCTGCACGGGGGGCGGGTCATCGAGATGGCCGATGCGGAGGCAGCCCACAAGAGCCAGACGGAGCTGGTGGAGCGTTTTTATGCGTCGTTGCGGATAGGCTTGCGGGATGAAGCGCTGGATACGGAAGCCGCCTACCAGCAGATCACCTTTTTCCTGCGCCTGCTGAAAGAAGGGCGGTTGCAAATTCGCAAGACCTTCGAGCCCAACCACGCCAAGCTCTATCTCTTCCGGCTGGATGCGCAGGGACAGACGCTTATCAATGCGCCGGGGCGTTTCATCACGGGTTCCAGCAACCTCACCCGGGCGGGACTGCTGGGCCAGCACGAGTTCAACGTCGAAATCGGCGACTATGGCTGGGAAGATGCCGAAGCTTATTTCGACGATCTGTGGGACTCGGCCATCCCCATCAGCGAATGGCCCGACCGAAAAGAACGGCTCTTCCACATCATCCGGCGCCAGACGCCGGTGGCGGAAATCACGCCCTTCGAAGCCTATGCGCTGGTGCTCAAAACCTATCTGGACATGATGGAACAGAAAGCCCTGCGCCCCTACACCCGCCAACTGATGGAACGTCGGGGCTATCGGATATACCGCTATCAGGAAGAGGCGGTGCAACAAGCGCTGACGGTGCTGGAGGAGTATGGCGGCGTTATCCTGGCGGATGTGGTGGGGCTGGGCAAGTCGGTGATCGCCTGCTGGCTGGCCCGGGAATACGGCGGACGCGGCCTCGTGATCTGTCCGCCGGCGCTGATGGGCGACGCCCAGACCCGCGACAGCGGATGGTACAAATACCTCAGCGACTTCGGGCTCTACGATTGGGAGGTCTATTCGGTGGGCGCACTGGACAAAGCAGAGGAATATCTGGCCACTTACGGGGATGACGTCCAGACCATCATCGTGGACGAGGCCCATCGCTTTCGCAACGAAGACACCGAAGCCTACGAACACCTGAGCCACATCTGCGCCAACCGAAAAGTCATCTTGCTCACCGCCACGCCCTTCAACAACGCCCCTTCCGACATCTTCGCCCTGCTGAAGCTCTTCATCCCGCCCGGCAAGTCAACGCTGACGCTGGATGAAAAGCTGGCCAACCGCTTTGCCCGCTACAACACCGAATTTCGAAAGCTCTCCCACATCCTGCGTTACCACGCCGTCGGGGGTAAAAAACAGGCCCGGGCCGAGCGATACTACACTGAAATCTTTGAAGAGCCCCTGCCGATTGACGTCCGACGCGTGCAGGAACGGACCCATGCCCTGGCCCGCGACATCCGAAGCATCATCGAGCCGGTGGTCATCCGCCGCAACCGGCTGGACCTCCAACGCGACCCCGTCTATCGCGAGGAAATCTCCGCCCTCTCCAGCGTGGCCGACCCCACTGAGCTCTTTTTTGAGCTCACGCCGGCCCAATCCGCCTTTTACGATCAGGTCATCCACGACTACTTCGGCGAAGAAGGGCGCTTTCGAGGTGCCATTTATCAGCCCTTTCTTTATGAGAAGAGGCGCGACCTGGAGCACCTGGATGAAAAAGCATCCTTTACCTATTATCAACAGCGCAACCTATATGACTTCATGCGCCGCCTGCTGGTGAAGCGCTTCGAGAGCTCGTTCGGCGCCTTTGAACAAAGCATCCGGAACTTCATCGCCGTGCATGAGAAGGTGCTGACTTTTATCAAAAACAGCGGCGGACGCTATGTGTTGAAACGACAGCTAATTGAAAAAATCTATGAGAATGACCCCGACGAGATCGACGCCGCCCTGCAAGAATTTGCCCGTCAACTGGCCGAAAAGGAAAAGCCCGATCCGCGTCATGACCGCATTTACGTGATTGAAGATTTTGACGAGCCGGAAAGATTTCTGGACGACATCCGCGCCGATCTGGCCCTGTTTAAGGCCGTTGCCGAGCGCATCGCGGCCCTCAATCTGGTGGGCGAAGACCCCAAAGTCCGCCGCCTGATCAGCGCCGTTCAGGAGATTCTCGGCCGGCGTCCGAAGTCCGGAGAGCCGCGCCGTAAGGTGGTGGTTTTCAGCGAATATCAAGCCACCATCCGTCACATTGAGCCGAAACTGCAACGGCATTTCCCCGGGCGGGTATTGGTGGCGAAAGGCACACTGAACAAGCAGTTTTTCAATGAACTGCTGGCCAATTTTGATGCCGGTTATCCACCCGACAAACAACGAGACGACTACGACATCCTTCTCGCCACCGACAAGCTCTCCGAAGGCGTGAACCTGAACCGAGCCGGGGCGGTGATCAATTACGATATTCCGTGGAATCCCACCCGGGTCATCCAGCGGATCGGGCGCATCAACCGCATCGGACGCAAGGTGTTTGATGTCCTGCACATTTACAATTTCTTCCCTACCGAGCAGGGGGCAGACGTGGTCAAAAGTCGGGAAATCGCCGCCGAGAAGATGTTTCTGATTCACAATACCCTCGGCGAAGACGCCAGAATATTTGCCCCTGACGAAACGCCGTCGCCCGCCGCCCTTTTCAACCGCATCAATCGCAATCCCGAAGAACTGGAAGAAGAAAGCCTGCTGACGACCATCCGGCAAGAATTCTTCACCCTTCAATCACGAGCCCCCCACCTGCTGGATAGGCTCGACGACTTTTCCGAGCGCGTCAAGACGGCCAAAGCCAGCGATCGCAACGAGCTGCTGGTGTTCCGACGCAAGGGGCTTCAGCTCTTCATCCACGCCGTGGCAGACACCACAGCCGAAAAACCGGGCGTAAAGGCCCTCACGCTGGATGCGGCGCTGGAGCGCATCCGCTGCCCGCTGGACACGCCGCGCCGGCCCCTCAGCCCACACTTCTGGAAAGCATACGAGGCCGTCAAGCGCCATCGAGAACACACGCCTACACCCCACAGCGAACAGTCACTCATCACAAAAGCCGAAAACAACCTGCGCAGCGCCCTGGCCAAACATGCCGATGCGCTGAAACCATATTTACCTTTTATCCGCACGCTGTTGCGAGATTTGAAAGAATATCAGACCCTCCCCAAATACAGCCTGCGCCGACTAGCAGCCGTGGAAATGACCGAAAAGGTATCATCCAAAGGCATGGAACGCTTCAAAGCCGTATTGGCAACGTTGCGAAACACCCTGGGCGAAGACTATCTCGAACGCATCGAGCAACGGGTGAAAGAATTGCGCAGCACGATCATCATCGCCGTAGAAAACATCGCCGCGCACGAAAACACTGCCGGCAAGCCGTAGGGCACATAAGCCGCTGCGTAAAAACCGGGCAGGGAAATTCATCCTTTTTCAACCTTCTCGCTTGTGGAACTCCCCCCTGCGTAACTGCTGCAGCCGCCCGCATATCGCCTGCACCATCGGGCGGGCGTGATGGCGGGTGTTTTCGATGAAAAACTCGTTGGTGTGCAGACCGCCCAGCAATGCCCCCGCCAGATAGAGGCCCGGGACATTGGACTCGAAGGTGTCGGGGTCATAGACGGGCTTGCGGTGCGGCCCCGCCCACTGAATGCCCAGCCGCCGGAACCACCCGTAATCGGGCCGATAGCCGATGAGGGCCAGCACATGATCTGCGGTAATGTGCTGAACGCCGTCCGGCGTCTGGATGATGACCGCCGCGGGCGTGATTTCCCGCACGACCGACTGGAAGAAGGCCCTGATGCGGCCTTCGGCGATGCGGTTCTTGATGTCGGGCAACAGCCAGTATTTCACGCTTTTGTGGAAGTCGTTGTCTCGGACGACCATGGTCACGTGGGCGCTGCGCAGGGCCGTTTCCAGCGCCGCCTGCACGGCGGAATTGCCGCCGCCGACAATCACCACACGGCGGCGATAGTAGCGATAGGGGGAGGTGTAGTAGTGATGCACGTGGGGGAGGTCTTCGCCGGGCACATTCAGGCGGTTGGGCTCGCCGTAAAAACCGGTAGCCCAGACGAGCGTGCGGGTGCGGTAAACGCCTCGGGAGGTGACCACTTCAAACTCGGGCCATTGCCCTTTGACGTCGGTGACTTCTTCGTAAAGGCGGAGCCGAAGCCGATAATGATCGGCCACACGCCGGTAATATTCGAGGGCTTCCTGCCGCGTGGGGCGGCGACGGACGGACGGGAAAGGCAGCCCGCCGATTTCGAGGCGGTCGGCGGAAGAGAAAAAGGTCATCAACTCGGGGAAGCGCTGGATGGCATCCACCACGGCGCCCCTGTCGATGACGACGTAGTCCAGCCCGGCCTTGCGGGCTTCGATGGCCACGGCCAGCCCCGCCGGACCGCTGCCCACAATAATCAGGTCATGCAGTTTCATGGGATGCAAAAAAACAGGCGGCAGGGAAACCCCCCTCTTCCGGCATGCGTTGCC
>JALVCQ010000134.1 GCA_027009805.1 Bacteroidota bacterium | reverse complement strand
CATCGCCGCGGATCACGCACCGATGGGGAATGTCGGGAAATGGATGAAAATGCGGCCCATCGACCCACAGCGCCGCAGGGCGTAAGGGCAGTCGAGAGACCGCCCGATGCATGGCCCGAAAGGTGGCCCGAAGGATGTTCCAGCGGTCGATCTCTTCTACGCCGGCCATGCCTACGCCCACAAGGGCACCGCTTGTGATGAGCTTCTCGAAGTGTTCGAGGCGCTGTTGCGGTGATAGCTTTTTCGAGTCATCGACGTCTGCGGGGTCGAAATCCACCGGCAGGATGACGGCGGCGGCCACCACGGGGCCGGCCACCGATCCCCGGCCGGCTTCGTCGATGCCTGCAATGCGTTTCATGGGCGCTGCACAATGATGGCCACGCGGGGCGGATACGGCGCTCCGGCGGGTTCCCATTCCAGCCCCATTTTTTCCACTTCTTTGATCAATTCGGCCCGCAGGCGGCCTTCGCCCCGCCCGTGAATAAAGACCACCTCCCGGGTGGGCGCATCGGGATGCAAATAAGCTTCCATACACCGGCGGGCATGTTCCAACTGGTATATGATGACCGGGTCGCGGCGGGTCCGCCATGGCGGCAGGATGTCTTCCGGCAGTTTTTCGACGTGTAGGTCGATTTCCACCCGGCGGTCGGGCTGGGGCGGGAAGTGCGGGTGAAAGCGGGGAGCGTCTTCCGGTTTTTGTTGGACGTGCCCGTCAAATCCTTGATGCGGGACCAATGCTTCGAGGGGATGCCACTCGGAAAAATCATCGAACCTCACCTGCGCTTTTTTCCCTTTCATCTCGACGATGGTGCCGACCCTTCGCTCGGGGTCGTCCATGATCAGCACCCGCATGCCGACTTTCCAGCACATCACCAGACGTTTTCGTAGCGATGTGCATGCCAGCGGACGCCCAGCATGCCGTAGGGCTGTCGGGAGGTCGGCCCGTCGGCTTTTTGTTCGGTGCGCACGCCGCCGCGGGCTTCCAGCATGATGCCGGGCGAGACTTCCCATCGGGCGGTCATCACGGCGTGCACGCCCCGGTAAGGGATGCCCTGGCCCACGCGGTTGCCGTATTCCCGGGCCCGCAACACCATCTCGTAATGCCGGAAAACGTTGCCGCCCATCTGATATCCGGCCGAGTCGAGCCCCTTCTGAAAGACCATGCCGGTGAGGGCCAGTTGGAGCCCGCGGGCGGGGAAAAATTGCAGCTCGACGATGCCTTCCCGGAAGTTGGCCCCCAGCGGATGGGCCAACGGCTGATGCAGGTGCGTGTAGGTGAGACTCCGGGAACGGTGGGCATAAGTGTAGGGACGCACCACGTTATATTCGACCCGCACGTAATGCGGGAATCGAAGGCCCGGGATGCGGGTGAGCACCCCCCACTGGGCGCCGATTTTGTTGCCCCACCAGCCCCAGTCTTGACGAAGCTTGTAAAGATTCCATTCATCGAGGACCAGCTGATGATAGAGGCGCATCCCGCGGACGGGACGCACCACAAACTGAATCCCCAGCAGCAAATTTTCCGCGCTGCCGAGGTCGTGGGTGACCGACTGATAGAAGATGAGCGGATTGAGATAATCCCAATCGAGCTGGCGGCCCGTATCCCGCTTCACGATGAGGCCTTCGAAAAAAGCCATCTCCATCCATGCGGCCGGCTGAAAAAGCAGATAATGAAAGGCCGCATATTTAGGATAAGGCGGCGAGCGGCGCAGGTTTTCGCCGGAGGCGAATTTGGTGTAGAGGTTATGATACTGAAACCGCCAGATGCGGGTGCGCAGGTGGAGGTAGGTGTAGTCACTGGCCAGGTCGGAAAGCCAGAGTGAGCGATAGCCCACGCCGATAAAATGGCGGCCGCGCCCGAACTCGGCCATCACGTGCGGCGTAATCCGGAACGAAATGCTGCTGCGCACCGTCGAATAATCATATTTCGGGTTGGCATTGGTGTCATACGTTTTGACCATGCCGCGCTGGGTGAGGAGGCCGAAAGAGAAGTTGGAGTAGGCCACATAAAAGGCCGAATCGAGATAGGCGGGCAGGCGTTCCTGCACTTCGTGCAGTTCGGTCTGGAAGCCGATGCGGCGGTCGAGAATGCCTCGGGCCTGCACGCCCCGCAGATTGACAAAGAGGCGTTGCTGTGTGCCTTCCGGCCCCGCCCCCAACCATAACATGGGATTGATAACGCCCTGTAAGGCCGGTCGATCGGCCCGAAAAAAATGCACGCCGTCTTTCCACAACGGGCCCACCGCGGGCATTTTTCCCTGCCGGTGGTCGGTCCGTTCTTCCCATGGGGCCAGCAATGGCAGCCACATCGAATCCGCCGCCTGCGGCCGGCGATGCAGGTCTTTTCGGATTTCCTGATCATAGTAAGGCTGGGCCGACCAAAAACGCAGGGTGTCGTCCTCCATCAGCCAGCGGGCCCACAGGTAAGGATACCGAATATCGTCGCGGGCCCATCGCAACTGCTGACCATAGGCGGCAACGGCCCACACGCCGAGCCATCCAATAATGAACCAGAAACGCTTCATGGTTGGAGCCAATAATTTACTTTGAAAGTAATCCACGATGGCATCGCGGCTGCATTTGCCGAAAGCGGGAAATTATGATTGATGACCAAAAAGATGTCCGACAGCGGCAAGTATCGATATTGCAACCTTGAGTAGAGGTTAAAGTTGCGTGCCTGGGTGTTGTATTGGGCAATGAGGGTCCAGAACACTTTTCGGCTGAGCGTCAGCTGGGCGGTGGTTTGCAGCAGTTGATGGACGACCGGTTGATTCAGATAAGGCATTTGAATGTTGACGAAGGTATAACCCACATTGGTGTTGAAATAGGGCCGCCACTGATATTGCATGCGCAGTTGTCCGCTGGTCATCATGCCGGAGAAATATTGGCCGTATCGTGCTTCGGCGGCGATTTGCCATGTTTTGCGTTTGTCGGAGGCGGCTTCAAGGCCGGCGGATCGATACAAATAGCCGCGATTGGCGGGCAGGGGTGGATTGCCGGCTTCGGTGGGGTCGAAGGGAAAGGTCAGCAGCACATACGACTGATCGGCATATAGCGTAACCTCGGTAGTATTCACAAACTCCCATTCGTAAGCAATCCTTACTCTGTCATCCGTTTTTTGTCCGGTCGTTGACCAATACGATGACCAATATATTTCCGGTCCGTGGTAATAGAGCCATTTGCTTTTTTTCAAATAAAAGCGATACGATATTTCAGGTTCCAGCCGATAATAGTCATGACGGGGCACAAACCCCAGCTCGGCCCGATAGGTGGGGCTAACCCATTCATGGTTCCAGTGGGCGGTGAGGCGTTCGGTTTTATACATGATCCAGAGGCCGTGGGCCCATCCCTGTCGGGGGCTTTCAAAGGGGCTGTAACTGGTGTGGAGGAATGCTTTTCCCCGGATTTTCCCATTCGATGAGGCAAATTGATAATCCAACCCGCCCACCCGATTGTAGTCGGTATCCACGGGGTGCGCGGCGTCGAAACTCTGACGGTTGACGCCGATAAAGCTGAGGCTGGATGCGGCGCCCACGCGATATTGGGCGGCGACGACGGTGTGATTGTTGGGGGCCAGTTGCCAATCGGCCCGTCCTTCCGTCTGGGCGTTGAGCAGCCCCACCCGCAGGCGGGGCGTGGCTTTCCCGGAGATGCGCAGTCCGTAAATAATCGGGACAATCTGCCCGCGATACAACCCGATGCGGCGGGAAAAGAACGGCCGGATGCGCATAAATCCGACCCACGAGAAAAGGTCATTGTTTTCAAGGAAAAAGGAGCGTTTCTCGGGGAAGAAAATCGAGAAGCGCTCCAGGTCGATGACCTGCTGGTCCACGTCCACATGCGAGAAGTCGGGATATACGGTAAAGTCGGCCGTCATCGAAGGGGTCAGGGCCAGCTTGCCGTCGAATCCGGTTTTCAGCTCGGGGCGGCGGCTCTCGGTATAGGTCAATTTTCCCGCCACATACGGATTAAAGGCGAAGTTAAGGCCGGGCCGCGGCGGCGGGGCGGTCCATTCCAGCGTGCCGGCAAACAACAGCGTGGTGACGTTATAGTTACGGGGCACCGGCGACCAGACGCTGCGTTCATAGGCTTTCAGGTGTTGGCGGGCGAAGTTGAGGCCCCACGTTTTTCGCTCGGGGAAATATCGCAACACCTTAAACGGGATGGCCATTTCGGCATACCATCCCGAGTCGGTGCGGTGCGTCTCGGCATACCACGGCGCATCCCAGGATGTGGACACGCCGAAAGTGCCGCCGAAGCTCAGCAGTCCCTCCCGCTGGACACCATAGGGCGAGACGGTGAAGTTGAACCCTGTGGTTTTGTCCTCGGTGGGATCGAGGGTAACGGAAAAGCCGTCGTTGGTGCGGAACGAGAAGTCCCGTTTGAGCGATTCGATCACATAGCCGCCGGCGGAAGAATCCCTGCAAAACACGCCCACATACAGGAACTTCCGATTGAAGGTCATGCGCACTTCGGTTTGCCAGCGTGCGGGAATGCTGTCTTCCGGAAAATGCTGATAGAAATGATTGGTCGGCTCTGCCGCCTGCCATGCAGCTTCGTCGAGGCGTCCGTCCACCACAATCGGACCGGCCGCCGGTGCGATGACATAGCGGCGGGATGACTGCCCGTAGAGGGCGCCCGTCATCATGCCGAAAAGAAACAGGAATCTAAGGCGGGAAGGAATTTTGGGCATGGGTTTCGTTGTTTTGTGGACAGGCAGCGAAATGCAAAGCTATGCAAAGAAGGGCTCGACTCGCAATAACGGTGGCGCTGGTGCTGGTCGTGGTGGGATGCCGGCCGTCCGGTCCGGCCTCGAAAGAAGCGCCCGCCGCACCGCTTCAAGTGGCTGCCGGCAAGGAATATGAGGTGGTGATCTCGGCGCCTTCCGAACAACTGGCCGCGGTCCGCAGGGTCTTCGACTCGGTTTTTGCCGTCTATTATCCGATGTTGAACCGGCCCGAATGGTGGTTTACACCCACCTATATTCCATTAAAAAAGCTTTCGCCCGCCACACGTCGTCATCACACCCTTTTTCTGGTGTGGACGCATCCGCCCCGCCGCGTGCCCGGTTTTCTTGCCGACGTCATCGACACAGCCGAAATAAAAGACATCTTCCAGCATCCCGGTCGTTATCACATCTATACGGACCTCTGGGCCAAAGGGCAACAGGTGTGGCTGTGGCCGGCCGCCTCGCCCGAACGCCTTCGGGAAGAAGCCCTGCAAGCCCAGTCGGCCGTCATCAAAAAATTAGACGCCCATCAGGAGAGCCGGATTGCCGGCAAACTCTATCGCAACGGCTGGAGAAAAGACTTCGCCCGGCGAATGCTATCGCAATGGGGCTATTCTTTGCGCATTCCGACCGTATTCTCCGTCGATAAGGTGGTGGAACATCCGCGGCCGCCTTTCACGCACTTTTTTTGGGCGCGGACGGAAACGAAAAAAAGCTTTTCCAACATCATCGGCTGGGGCATCCATCCGGCACCGGATTCTTTCACCCTGGACTCGTTTATCCGCTGGCACGACACCATGGGCCGCCGCTACATTCCGGGGCCGTCGGTGGGGTCCTACTTTGCCACCGAACGGGCTTTTGTGGATGGGCGGCCTGTCCAGCACGCCGATTGGGCCGGCTACGAAGTCCGCGGGCTGTGGCGGGTGGAAAACGATTTCATGGGCGGGCCGTTTGTGGCTTATGTGATCCCCGCCGGCGACAGCGTTATTGTAGTGGAAGGCTTTTTGCACGCCCCCGGCACCTTTCAAAAGCGCTTCATGAAGCGGCTGGAAGTCATCCTCAACACGTTTAAACGATAGCCTCTTGTCTCGACGTTTTTTCTTTTTGCTGGTGTGGCTTTTGCTGCTTGGGTCGATTCGCCTGCATGCGCAGGATGACCCGGTCCGTTCGCGGCTGATGCGGTGGTATCATCGAGGTGAGTGTGACTCATTCCTCCACGCTGTGGAACAATATCAACGATCCGGCAAGGTGTCTCCTTCCGATTTTTATGAAGAACGCTTCATCTGTTACGAGCGCACCTATCGCTTGGAGCCGGCGGTCCGTTGGGTGGAACAGGTGCTTCGCAGCCGTCCGGAGCCGCGATATCGCATTGACTTGGCTTACTTATACAACATGACCGGTCATGAAAAAAAGGCCGCCCGGATCTTGCGCAAGGTGCTGAAGGAGCCTCCGGCGTCGGTGCCGATGGCCCGCTATGTGGGGCATGCGCTTACCCAGCGCGGTTTTCTTGACGAAGCTCTTGGTTATTATCAGAAGGCCGCCCGCACGCTTGGCCATCCTTTTTGTGAAGAAATCGGGACCATCCATCACCAGCAGAAAGCATGGACGGCCTCATGGGAGGCGTGGTTCAGGTGTGCTGAAGATGATCCCGCCGTCCGCCAGCGGTGGCAGGCCTTTATTCAAGACCGGCTGCTTTCCAACCCTGAACGGGTGCGGGAATTAAAACGGTTTCTTATCGGAAAAGCGCAACGGGGCAGTGAAAGTGCTGAAGAGCTGCTGGCCTGGTTATATATGCAGTCGGGTGATTATCAGTCTGCCTTCCGTCACCTGAAAGCTCTGGACCGGCGCCGCCGTGAACAGGGACGGCGTATTCTTTCCTTGGCGGCATCTGCCCAAGAAGAGGGGCAAAAAGGGGTGGCCCTGTCAGCCTATCAATATGTGCTGAACCTGGGGCCCTCATCACCGTACTATCATCCGGCCTATTCGGGATGGCTGCGCCTGAAATACGAGCAGTTTAAGGCGCCGCAGACGCCGCCCGACTCGATTGCCTGGCTGGAACAGCGGTTTTACCGGGCGCTGGGTGATCCGCTCTATCGCTCGCAGTTGACCGAGCTGGTGCGCCGGTGGGGCTACCTTCGGGGCGTCCGGATGAAAGAACCGGCAACGGTGATGCGCTTTATCGACCAGCAGCTTCGATACGGCCGGCTGTCGCCGCTGGAGAAGGGCGAGCTCCTGCTGCAAAAGGGCGACCTTCAGGTGCAGACCGGGCAGCTATGGGAAGCATGGCTGACCTACTCGAAGGTGGAAAAAGACCACAAGGGCGATCTGACCGACCGGGCCCGCCTCCGTAAAGCATGGCTGGCCTTTTACATGGGCAATTTCGACCATGCCCTCCTCTATACCGACGTGTTAAAGGGCGGCACCGACAAATACGTCGCCAACGACGCCATGGCGCTGGAACTGCTCATCAAAGACCATCGCGACCTGGCCTCCGACACCACGACCACCCTCCTCCGGCTGTTTGCCCGGGCGCATCTGGCCTATCAGCAAGAAAACTTCTCGACGGTTTTTCAGCTTGCCGACAGCATCATGCAGCTTTTCCCACCCGATGAAATGAAAGCGGCCCTTCTCTACCTGAAAGGACAGACCTACCAATCCCAACAGGCTTTCGACTCGGCCCTCGAAGCCTATTCCACGCTTTTTACTCGCTATCCCGACCACATTCTGGCCGACGACGCCGTCTATCACGCCGCCCGAATCTATGACCGTGAAAAGCAATCCCCTGAAAAAGCTTTTCCCCTGTATGAAAAGCTGATCTTCCAGCATCCCAGCAGCATCTTCACCGCCGAGATCCGCAAGCGTTACCGAACGCTGCGGCAACGACGGCGGACTGGGGGATCGTAGTTTCGGGGGACTTCCCTTCGGATGCTATGGTTTCACCAACCGATAGGCCTGCTTTCGCCCGGTCTGTTCAGATAGGATTTCCAGCATGTAAATCCCCGCTGGTTGAGTGCTCAGGTCGATGGTGAGGGTGGAGGATAAGGCAACCCCTTGAAGAAGCACACCGCCGGAGAGGTCCCGCACCACATAGGTTATCCGGCCTTTTTCTTTGGGCTCCATCGTAAAAACGCCGCCGGAAAGACGGCGCAGGATTTCCCCCGGGGCAGCGGTTTCCGTGTGTAGGGACGTGAGCATGCTTTCTCCGCGAAAAATCCGCACATGGCCGGCATCGGTGCCATTACCGTCATTCATAGGGGCGCCGACGGCCACCGTGTTGGCATCAGGCATACTCACCGCATAACCGGACTCATCGCCGGCCGCTTCGCCGTCGATATCACCGCCTTTCTGTACCCACGCACCGCCGGTCCACCGGTAAATGCGGACGTGTCCGGCGTCGGTTCCGTTGCCGTCATTCAGGCGCGCCCCGACGGCCACGGTGTTGGCATCGGGCATGCTCACTGAATAGCCGGCATAATCGCTGCCGGCCTCTCCTCCCAACCCCCCACCTTTTTGAATCCATGCGGAGCCGTTCCACTGGAAGATGCGCACCTGGCCGGCACTGGTGCCCGTGGTGGAATTGCGGATGGCACCGACAGCCACGGTGTTGGCGTCCGGCATGCTCACCGAGTGACCGCAAAAGTCACCGGCGGACTCGCCGTCAATGTCCGCACCTTTTTGAACCCATGCGCCGCCGCTCCATTCGAAAATCCGAACATGCCCCGCGCTGTTCCCGTTATCATCATTTAAATACGCTCCGATGGCCACGGTGTTGGGGTCGGGCATGCTTACCGAGCGCCCCGATCGGTCGCCGGCCGTTTCGCCGTCGATATCGCCGCCTTTCTGGACCCATCCGGTCCCGTTCCATTGATAAATCCGTACGTGCCCCGACCACGTGCCGTTTCCGCTGTTTCGGTCGGCCCCGATGGCTACGGTGTTGGGGTCGGGCATGCTCACGGAATATCCCGAATAGTTGTAAGCGGCCTCGCCGTCGATGTCGGTGCCTTTTTGAATCCAGTTCAGCCCCGACCACTGGAAAATCCGCACATGGCCGGCATACGGGCCATTGCCCCCGTTTCCGGGCGATCCGATGGCCACGGTGTTGGAATCGGGCATGCTCACCGAAAATCCCGAAGCATCACCGGTCGTATCCCCATTGATGTCACCGCCCTTTTGCACCCATAGACTCCCATTCCATCGAAACACCCGAACATGTCCGGCATCCGTTCCATTTCCGTCGTTGGTCGAAGAACCAATGGCTACGGTGTTGGAGTCGGGCATGCTCACCGACCGACCTGCACGGTCGCCGGTGGCCCCGCCGTCAATATCCATGCCTTTCTGGGTCCATATCTGTCCATGTAAAGGCATGGCTGTGATCGCCATCCAGAGCCCGATAGGAGGCAAGATTGTTTTCAATGTACGATAGCTCATTGTCGTGGTCGATACCGTTTTATGCAGCCAAATATACAACGCTATTCTGATTCAAATGAAGTTAAAATCATTTATTGAAAAAATTGGTTTCCGGCGAGGTGGTTTATTATGCAGATATATGCGGGCGCTCTTTGTCATCCAAAAACATCCCCGCCCTCCCGGAAGGAAGGCGGGGATGTTCTGCATATCCCGCTAAAAAGCGGCGTGCCTCCCACAAGGGCGCAACACCGTTGCGCCCCTACGGTTTAATTACCGTTTTACCACCTTCACGATTTCGCTGCCCGAAGCCGTGGTCACCCGCACCGTGTAAACGCCCGACGGCAAGTCGGATGCATCCACACGCAGCGTCTGAACCACGCCGTCCAACGCCACCGTCGAACGCCACACGGTTACCCCGCGGACGTCTTCCACCTGCACCTGCGCCGTCCCTTCACCTGGAGGCAACAGCACTTCCAGCACATCCGCAAACGGATTCGGACGAACCGTCACCACGCCCGCTTCGCCGTCGAAGAACAGCTTGCGCACCTCACTCTCGGTGGTGGTGCCGTCGGCATCCACTTCCACGATGCGATAGTAACGCACGCCCCGTTTGTTGGGCTCGCGGTCCAC
>JALVCQ010000133.1 GCA_027009805.1 Bacteroidota bacterium | reverse complement strand
GCAGTCATCCACGTTGTTTTCTCGGGCATATCGGGCGGCCATCACGTAGATGAGGGCGCTGGTCGTTTTGAGGTTGTCCACCACGGTGGTGGTCTTTTCCATAAAAGGATACAGGTCGATTTGCAGTCCTTTTTTGTTGAGGGCAAAGCCTTCCTGATGGTGCTTTTCGCACTCGATGAGGAAGTGTCCCCGCTGTGATCGGGGGAGGTAGCTGCCGCCCCGCTCGCGCCACACCGTGATGCGCAATCGCGCATTGTCTTCCATCTTATTTTTTCGGGCGGTTTTGAGGAGTTGCTCCCGCAGGGCTTCTTCGGTCCATTCCGCGGGCGCCTGAATCCCCAGAATGGTCATCCCTTTACGGAGCCGCTGGTAGTGAAGAGGCCACAGCGGCATCCGCTCGTTGTAGATGCGGACGGTCTCGAAAAGCCCATCGCCGTAGCGGAAGGAACGGTTGTCGGCATACAGCAACGGCTTGTCGGCCGAACGCAACTTCCCGTTGTGGTTGACGTATTTGGCTTTCTGATGCATATCCTTATTCGATAGCGATTTCCTGCTCTTCGTAGGCCTCGATGATGTCGCCCGGCTTGACGTCATTAAATCCTTCCAGCAAAATACCGCATTCCTGCCCCGCTTTAATTTCTTTCACCTCGTCTTTATAGTGCTTGAGCGAAGCGATTCGGGTGTCTTGCACGACGATGCCGTTGCGGATCACGCGGACCTGTGATTTGTTGACGATCCGGCCGGAGCTGACCAAACAACCGGCCACCGTGCCCACTTTTCGGATTTTGAAGGTCTCTTTGACCTCCGCCGTTCCCAACACCACCTCTTCCGTTTTGGGTTTGAGCATGCCCTTAATGGCTTTTTCCACATCTTCCACGACGTCATAGATGACGGCATAAGTCCGGATCTGGACGTTCTCGGCGTCGGCCTGTTGGCGGGCCTTGGTGTTGGGCCGGACGTTAAAGCCGATAATGAGGCCGTTCGAAGCGCTGGCCAACATCACATCCGACTCGTTGATTTCGCCCACCCCTTTGTGAACGATGTTGACTTCCAACGAGTCGGTGGACAGCTTTTGCAACGCCGTAGTGATGGCATCGATAGACCCTTCACTGTCGGCCCGGATGATGATGTTGAGCTGCTGGAAGTCACCCTTGGCGATGCGTTCACCCAGTTCTTCGAGGGTGATATGACGTTGGGCGCGTCGTTCCTGCTCCCGTTTGATCTCTTGCCGTTTTCTGGCGATGTTGCGGGCGGTTTGTTCGTCGGGCGTGACGTAAAGCATTTCCCCCGCCGGGGGTGCGCCGTCGAGTCCCAGCAGTTGAACGGGCACCGAAGGGCCGGCTTCATTGACCTGCTTTCCGAACTCATCAAACATGGCCCGCACCTTCCCGAAGTTGGGCCCCACCAGCACGGGGTCTCCTTTTTTGACCTTGCCGCGAAGCACCAGAATAGAGGCCACATAGCCGCGGCCCCGCTCGATGGCCGATTCCAGCACGGCGGCCACCCCGCGCTTCTCAGGGTCGGCTTTCAGTTCCTTCAGGTCTGCCAGCAGGATGATGTGTTCGAGCAAGCTATCAACGCCTTGTCCGGTTTTGGCCGACACTTCGATATCGGGATACTCGCCGCCCCAGCTTTCCACCAGAAAGCCTTTCTCGGCCAGCTGTTGCCGCACCCTGTCGGGATTGGCGTTGGGTTTATCAACCTTATTCAGGGCAAAGATGATATCGACACCGGCGGCCTGAGCGTGCGAAATGGCTTCCTCCGTTTGGGGCATGATCCCGTCGTCGGCGGCGATAACAATGATGGAGATGTCGGTGATCTTGGCCCCGCGGGCTCGCATGGTCGTAAAGGCGGCGTGTCCGGGCGTGTCGATGAAGGTGATTTTCTGGCCGCCGGAGAGGGTGACCATGTAGGCGCCGATTTTCTGGGTAATCCCGCCGGCTTCTTTGGCGGCCACCCGACTTTTGCGGATATAGTCGAGCAAAGAGGTCTTCCCGTGATCGACGTGTCCCATCACCGTTACGATAGGCGGCCGCGGTTGCATGCGTTCGGGGTTGTCGGGTTCTTCAAGCTCTTCCTCGTTGACCACGTCCACAAATTCCACCTCCACGCCCATTTCCTCACACACCAGTTTAATGGTGTCTTCTTCCAGCCGTTGGTTGAGGTTGGCGATGATGCCCAGTTCGAACAGGCGGGTCAGGATTTCGGAAGCATCCACGTTCATCAGTTTCGCCAACTCCGCCACGGTGATAAAACGCGACACCTCGATGCGGCGTTCCTGCAGCTCGAGGTTTCGGGCCCGTTGTTCGCGTTGTTGGGCCTTTTCCTGTTTGCGCTTGCGTTTTCGACTTCCCCCGCCCATGGGGCGATGCGGACGCCCGCCGCCGCGGGTATGCCATTCCGGACGGCTGCGCGGTTTTTCCTTGGCGCCGGCGGAGGTAGCCTGACTCCACGCCGTGGGAGAGGCCGAATCGGAAGAGACCACCGGCTTCGGTCGGGTGCGCATCCGTTCCTTTTCTTGTTTGCGCTTGCGCTGTTCTTCTTTCAATTCTTTTTTGGCGGGGGCGGGCTTGCGTTTGAATTGTTCCAGGTCGATGGTCTCCCCTGTTTTCACAGGGCCTTTCATCTTTCCGGTTTCTTCCTCGATCCGTTGTTGGGTAATTGACAGCGGCGCATCCGATTCGGGGGTAGATGTCGTTGGGGCATCAAGGTCTTCTTTCGGGGCTGCGGGCTCAGCCGGCACCGGCTCCGGTTCGGGGGCGGGCGGCGCCGGTGCGGTGGGAGGCGCTGTCTCGGAAGCCGTTTTTTTCTTTTTCTCGGCGGCTTTCTTCTCGGTCGTTTTTTTCCCGCCTTCCTTGATTTTTTTGAGTTCTTCGACCAGCCGGCGGCGTTTTTTCTTCTTGGCCGATTCGGCGGCGGACGCCGATGAGGAGGCGGTTTCGTCCGAAGACGAGACAGCAGCCGGTTGGGCTGTGGAGGTCGTTTCCGCTTCCGCCGGCTCGGCGGGCGGCGGCGTGTCCACCGCAGGCGTCGGCTCGGCTTTTTGCTTGGCGTGCTGCAAGATCTCTTTAAGACGTTCCGGCTTGTGCTTTTTCAGAATCAGGTAATATACAAGGGGAGACACCCGCCCGTTTGCTTTGATATTCGGATTTTCTCCTGCTTCTTCCACCACTTTGGCGATCGTCGCCATGCCCACTCCGGTCTCGCCGCGGATGTCTTTAATCCGCACACCTCGGCTGATCACTTGTGTGAAAAGGTCGAACTCCTCTTGATTGATTTTTACCATGTTCTCGTGCTTCCTGAATATATTTATTGGGAATGGGCCGTTTCCAGCCGTTTCCGGAGGATCTTCTTCACCTCCTGAATGGTGGCCGGCTCCAATTCGGTCCGTTGCGCCAGTTCTTCGTCGTCCATTTCGAGCACATCCTGAGCGGTGTCGAGCCCGATTTCCTTCAGGTCGTCGATGATCCATTCTTCGATGTCGCCGATAAAGGCTTCTAAATCGAGGGATTTATCCTGTTCGATCCCCTCCCGATAGAGGTCGATTTCGTATCCCACCAGCTCGGAGGCCAGTTTGATGTTGACGCCTTCCCGTCCCACCGCCAGCGGAATCTGATCGGCGGGTACAAAGACGGCGGCGCGTTTGGTTTGCGGGTCGATTTCCACCCGGCTCACCTGCGCCGGTCCCAGCGCCCGTGCAATCAGGAGCGGAATATTTTCGGTGTGGGGGATGACGTCGATATTCTCGTTGCGCAGCTCACGCACGATGCCGCGAATCCTCGACCCGCGGATACCGACACACGACCCCACGGGGTCGATGCGGTCGTCGAAGCTTTCCACCGTCATCTTGGCCTTCCAACCCGGCCGCCGAACCACCCGACGAATGGCGATAAGGCCTTCTTGTATTTCGGGCACTTCCTGTGCAAACAACTGGGCCAGAAAACGCGGATCGGTGCGGGACAGAATGATGCGCGGCCGACCGTCCTTGACTTCGACTTCTTTAACCACGGCCTTGACGTCGCTGTCTTTGCGGAAAAACTCCCGCGGCAACATCTCCGAGCGCGGCAAAACCAATTCGTTGCCCTCCTCATCCAACAGACGGAGCTCGTCGCGCCGGGGTTGCCTGACCGTGGCTATCACCAGCTCGCCGATGCGGCTTTCATATTTCTGACGGGCCCGCTCCAACTCGATCTCATACAGCCTCCGTTGCAAAGCGTTCCGAAAAAGTTGCATGCCCCGACGTCCCAGCGCACCCGCAATATCGATCTCCTCGTCGTATTCATCACCTACTTCGATCTCGGGGTCTTCTTCCCGCGCCACCGACAGCGGCACTTGCCGATTCGGATCCGTCACCGCATCATCGGGAACGACTTCTTTGGTTTTATATACTTCGATCTCGCCCGTCTGTGGACTCACCAAAATATCAAAGGTTTCTTCTTCTCCAAACTGCTTCCGGAGGGCTTCTTCCAGCGCACCCATCACCGCCGTGCGCAACTCCTCCCGCGTGATGTTGGCCGTAGCTTTCTCAGCGAAAAAATCTTTGACGGCTTCCACGTTAATCCCGCTCATGAGAATCGCGTTTTAAGTTTTTCGATATCGTCATAATCCAATGAAATGATCCGGTCTTTGTGTTTCTTTCCTTCCGGCTGGACAAACAACAGGCCCCGTCGGGGCGCCACGCCAAGCAGCCGTCCCGAAAGTTGCCGCCCGTCTTTTGTCCATGCCGTAACGGGACGCCCCACCGCGGTCTCCCACTGTTCCGGACGCATCAACGCGGCGGCCGCCCCCGGCGAAGTGACCTCCAGCCCGCCGGTGTACGACTCGGGCAACATCGACAGCAAAGCCCGATGAATGCGCATGCATTCGTCAATCGACACGCCCACCAGCGAATCCACCGTCACCTGAATCCGGCTCGGACCCGCCTCCACATTCACCACATACTCCCCCCGCTCCAACAACGCCCCCACCGCTCGGGCAATATCTGCGCTGATAGGTTGCACCATCATTCTATAATAAAAAAGGGGGCTTCGCCCCCCTTTGTTCCAGCCCGCAAAAATAACACGCACAAAATGGCTCGACGTCCCCTTCCCGTTTTGTTCTATGACATCCATCCACGCCCCGCCCCTTTTCCTAAACCGCACGCATAGGAACGGCCTGTAAGCTAACTTTGCACCTCTTTCAAAGGCATGACATTATGATAACCCGCAGCGATCTGGAAGCATTGCGCCATCGGTATGAGGCCTTAAAGCAGTATCTTTAACTTACCGGCCAAGAAAGCCCGGCTTCAAGCACTGGACGATAAAATCAACGCTCCCGACGCGTGGGACGACGTGGCCGGGACCACCCGCCTGCTGCAGGAAAAAAAGTCGCTGGAAGAACTGTTGCAACTGGTGGCGCATACCGGCTCCCTGATCGATGACGTGGCCGTGATGATGGATTTTTATGAAGCCGGCGAAGCCGACGAGCAAGATGTCGAAACCCAATATCGGGCCGCCAGACAAGCCCTCGATGAGCTCGAGCTCCGACATCTGCTGGGGGCCGAAGAAGACCAGCTGGGCGCCTACCTCGAAATCCATGCCGGCGCCGGCGGAACCGAAAGCCAGGACTGGGCCGAAATGCTGATGCGCATGTATCAGATGTGGGCCGAAAAAAACGGCTATTCCGTCAAGGTCGTTGCCTTGCGGGAGGGCGAAGTGGCCGGCATCAAATCGGCGGTCTTGCAAATCGAAGGCCCGTTTGCCTACGGCTACCTGAAAGGGGAAAGCGGCGTCCACCGCCTGGTGCGCATCTCGCCTTTCGATTCGGGCGGCCGACGACACACCTCTTTCGCTTCCGTCTTCGTTTATCCCGTGGTCGATGACACCATCGAAGTCAACATCTCGCCCGCTGACCTCGAGTGGGACACATTTCGGGCCTCCGGCGCCGGCGGCCAGCACGTCAATAAGGTCGAAACGGCCGTGCGCGTCCGACACATCCCCACGGGCATCGTCGTGGAATGTCAGGAATCCCGCTCACAGTCCCAAAACAAGGACAAAGCCCTCCGCATGCTCCGCTCGCGGCTCTATGAAATGGAACTGCGAAAACGGCAGGAAGAAAAAGCCCGACAGGCCCAGAACAAGAAAAAAATCGAATGGGGCTCGCAAATCCGCAACTACGTCCTGCATCCCTATAAGATGGTGAAGGACTTGCGCACAGGCGTCGAACGCTCCGACCCCGATAATGTGCTCGCAGGTGAAATCAATGATTTCCTCAAAGCGTTTCTACTTCATCAGCTTAAAGAACAACACACATGACCCCGCTCCTCGTCTATCACAATCCGCGATGCCGGAAAAGCCGCGAAGCCGTTCAATGGCTCACCGAGCACGGCATCCCCTTTGAAGAATACCGCTATCTGGAGCGTCCGCTTTCCGCCGAGCAAATCGAGAAGCTGCTCGACAAGCTGGTCGATCCCATCGAAGCCGTTATCCGCACCAACGAAAAAGCATATAAAGAACATTACAAGGGGCTTCCGCTGACCCGCGCGAACATCATCAAGATGCTCACAGAACATCCGCGGCTGATGCAACGCCCCATCGTAGCGTCTCCCAAAGCGGCCGTCATCGCCCGCCCGGCGGATAAAATTCAAACGCTGCTGGACCATGCATAGCGCCGTGGGCACCGCCCCTGTAAGGCTGCTATCTTTGCCGCCGGTTTTCGCATATCAGAACGAGCATTTTCAATGACCACCTCGAACAAAGAAGGCGCCTCAGCCTATTTAAGTAATGCCGACGCCGACATTGCGGCCATGTTGGAAGCCGTCGGCGCATCCCGATTTGAAGACCTGCTGACCGGCATTCCGGCGGCGGTGCGCATGACCGCACCCATTCCGCTGGCCGAGGGAATGTCGGAGATGGAAATCCTTCGCCGGTTTGAAACGCTGGCCGGCGAAAACCGAACCTACGACGCCGTCTTCGCCGGCGCCGGCGCCTACGACCACTATACGCCCTCGCTGGTTCGTCACATCCTCCTCCGTCCCGAATTTTATACCGCCTACACGCCCTATCAGGCCGAAATATCGCAGGGAACGCTGCAAGCCATGTATGAGTTTCAGACGGCGGTGGGGCTCCTCACCGGCATGGAGGTGGCCAACGCTTCCATGTATGACGGTGCCTCGGCGCTGGCCGAAGCTGTCAGAATGGCCGTCAACATCACCCGAAAACACAAAATCCTGATCAGCCGCGGCGTGCATCCTCACCACCGGGAAGTGATCGCCACCTACATGCAGGGGCTGTCGGTCGAACTCATAGAAATCCCCCTACAAGACGGCGCCACCGACCCGCAAGCACTCGATCGGCATCTCGACGACGAGACCGCCGCCGTCGTGGTCCAACATCCCAACTTTTACGGCCGGCTCGAACCGATGGAAACCATCCGTTCGCTCATCCGACAATATCCTAAACCGCAGTTTGTAGTCTCGTTTTATCCCATCGCCGCCGGCCTGATCAAGCCTCCCGGTGAATACGACGCCGACATCGTCACCGGCGAAGGACAGGCCCTCGGCTTGCCGCTCAGCTTCGGCGGCCCCTACTTGGGCCTGTTCGCCACCCGTCAGAAATATATCCGCCGCATGCCCGGACGGCTCGCCGGACGCACCATCGATGCCCACGGCAACGAAGGCTACGTCCTCACCCTCCAGACCCGTGAACAACACATCAAGCGAGACCGCGCCACCTCCAACATCTGCACCAATCAGGGACTGATGGCCCTCGCCGCCCTTATCTATCTGACGTGGCTGGGCAAGGAAGGCCTCAAAGCCGTGGCCGCCCACAGCTATGCCAACGCCCACTATCTGGCCCGAAATATCGCCGCCGTGCGCGGCTTTCACCTCAAATACGACGGTCCCTTCTTCAACGAATTTGTCATCACCGCCTCCGTCCCCACCGAAAAGGTCATGGAGGCCCTGCAAGCCGAAGGTTTTCTGCCGGGCGTCAACCTGGCCCGATGGGGGCAAGAAGGCCTGTTGGTCGCCGCCACCGAAAAGCGCACCCGGGAGGAAATGGATCGCTACGCGGCGCTGCTGAAAAAACTCTGAACCGTGGACGTCCGTCCTTACGACGACACCCGCTCCCGCAAATCGCAGGTGCGGCACATGTTTAATCGCATCGCCCCGCGCTACGACCTGCTGAACCGTCTGCTCTCCTTCCGGACCGATGTCTATTGGCGGCGTCAGATGGTGCGCCGCCTGCGCCCCTTTGCCCCCCGCCACATCCTCGACGTGGCCACCGGCACCGCCGACGTGGCTTTGGCCACGCTGGCGCTGCGCCCGCAGCGGATCGTGGCCGTCGATCTGGCCCCCCGAATGATCGAGCTGGCCGAAGAAAAAGTCCAACGGCTGGCACCCCATGCGCCCATTCAGCTGCAGGTGGCCGACGCCGAATCCCTGCCCTTCGACGACCATACCTTCGACGCCGTCACCGTCGCCTTCGGCGTGCGCAACTTCGAGAACCTTCAAAAGGGCCTCGCCGAGATGATACGCGTCCTGCGAGAAGGCGGCGTCCTCGCCGTGCTGGAATTTTCCCGCCCCGGCAACCACCCCCTCGGATGGGCTTACCGCTTCTATTCCCGCCATATCCTGCCCCGAGTGGGCGGATGGATCTCCGGCGACCCCCACGCCTACCGATACCTGCCCGAGTCCATCCAGGCCTTCCCCGCCGGACAAGCCTTCGAAGACGAACTTGTCGGCGCCGGCGCCCGAAAAACCGCCCGATATCCGTTAACCGGAGGCATCGCCACCCTCTACATCGCACAAAAATGATCCGCCGCCTTGTCTTCGCCGGCCTGCTCTCCGCCGTGATGATGCAGGACCTCCATGCCCAGGGACACAACCTCCCCCTCTACGACTATTCCCGACGCGTCCACTTCGGCCTGATGATCGGCGGCCTCCGACGCCATCTCTACTACGAAATGTCCGATGCCTACTACCGGCAAGACTCCCTGAAAGACATCACGGTCGTGGACTTCCCCGGCGTCCAGTTCGGCCCCATCCTCGACTTTCACTTCGGCCAGTTCTGGGACCTTCGCCTCATCCCCGCCCTTGTGCTGGTCACCAACTCCCTCCAATACCGCTTCTTCTCGGGCATTCAGCAGGAGAAAAAAATCGAATCCATCCTCATCGACGCCCCCCTGCTGGTCAAATACAAGTCCGAACGCCTCGGCAACATGCGCATCTACATCATCGGCGGCATGAAATATTCCTACGACCTCGCTTCCGACGAGCACTCCATTCAGGACCCCCTCAATCCCGTGGTTCCCCTCCGCCAGCAGACCGTCTCATGGATCGCCGGCGCCGGCTTCGACTTCTATCTTTCGTTCTTTAAGTTCTCTCCCGAACTGCGGGTCTCCCGCACCCTCGGCAATATCCTCACCTCCGAAAGCAACTACTACGCCGACATGTTGCGCAAACTGCAGGGCAGCACCGTCAGCCTCGTCATCCAGTTTGAATAATGCTTTGGGGCGTGCCCCCTCGCCTGACGGCTCGGGGTCGGGCCCCTGCGGGCTCGGCTCTTCGCCTCGGCCCGCCGCCGCCATGTAGGGGCACGGCATGCCGTGCCCCTACGCCCCTGCAAATCCCACCCACGGACGCCCACAGGGCGACGCACGCGTCGCCCCTACAAACCCCGTCCCGCAGGCGGCGTCGGTCCGCCTCGCCTTGCGGCTCGGCGCCCTCCGGGCCCCTCACGCGAACCTTCCGCCCCCTGAGCGTAGTCGAAGGGTGCGGAAGGCCCCCCATCTCCCCGCGTGGCTTCGACTCCGCTCAGCCAGCGGGGGATGGCAGA
>JALVCQ010000132.1 GCA_027009805.1 Bacteroidota bacterium | reverse complement strand
CAAACAGCGCCGCCTGCCGGGCGGGCGCTTGACCAACGTTCGCCGAAAGCACGTTACCCATGAACACCTCGTTGACGTCCGTTCCTTTGACGCCGGCCCGTTCCAAGGCCGCCCGAATGGCCGCCGTACCTAACTTCGGCGCCGGCACCGCCGATAACGACCCCAGAAAACTGCCCAACGGCGTCCGCACCGCCGAAAGGATATATACCTCCTGCATGATGAAAGGCTTTGATTTTGATGGGTGCAAACATACAGGGAACAGGCCGCGTTGGGGAGATTTGTGAGCAAGCAGCGCGGGCGCCGCCGCTGTTGAACGGCACGGTGTAGGTTTGCGCCATGTCTCGGAACCCCGTTGTCTCGGTGGTGGTGGCCGCCCGCAACGAAGCGGACCAAATAGGCCGGCTGCTCTCGGCACTTCGCAACCAGCGCGGTCCTGCATGGGAAGTGCTGATTGTGGATGACCACTCTTCCGACGACACATATGAACGGGCCAGCCGATTGCAAGACAGCCTGCCCCTTCGGGTGCTCCGCAACGCCTATGCTCAGGGAAAAAAATATGCCCTGCGGACCGGTGTGGAAGCGGCGCAGGGGGAGGTCGTCCTGTTTACCGATGCCGATTGCATTCCCTGCACTGAAAGATGGGTGGCGGAGATGATCGAACCGTTTCAAAGCACCGATGCCGACATGGTGGTGGGTGTTTCTCGACTGAGCGGGAAAGGAGGGCTGCGCCTGTTTCAGCAATACGATCACTATTGGGAAGTGCAACAGGCCCGATGGCTGAGTGCGTGGGGAATGCCTTATTGGGCCGTGGGGCGCAATTGGGCCTGTCGTCGCCGCCTCTGGTTGCGGCTGATAGACGTGCCTGACTTCTGGCGCATGCCCTGGGGCGATGATGACCTTGCGGTTCGATTTCTGGCCCGCCCTGCCGGCTATCACTGGCAGCTCAGCCCGGAAGCTGCGGTATGCACGCCTGCCGAGACCACCTTTCGCCGATGGCTACGCCAGAAGCATCGTCACATCCGCGGCGGAGTGCAATATCCGTTTCGGGTGTGGATGACGCTGGCGCTTATGAACGTTGGCGTGACGGGGGCTGCATGGGCGGCTCTGTTGGGTGTTTCCAGGCTTCTCAGCATCGGGATGGCGGCCGGATTCCTTTTGTGGGGCATGTACAGCCGCCGTCGGTGCGCCCGATGGGGCATGAATCCCGGCCCATGGTGGCGATGGCTGTCGGTGCCGGCCCTATATCATGCTTTCCTTTTTCCGTGGATGTATCTGACGACGTTGCTTTCGTGGCGGCGCCGAAAATGGTGATGCAAGTCAGGGGGAACAGCACCTTTTTCAGGAATTGTTGGCCAAGGAGGCGCAGCGTTTTATACGCTCTCTGTGAAGATGGAAACGTGGCTTCGGCTGATGGAAGTGAAGATGACTACGGAAAAAACAATGGCGGCAAGCATCATACTCATAATAATGATCTGGTACCGAGCGGCAAGAAGCGGAGAGGCCCCGGCCAATACCTGACCTGTAAACATGCCGGGGATGGAAACAAGCCCCACAGCCATGAGCTGGTTGGTGACAGGAATCAAAGCGGTTTGGAGGGCTTGCCGCCGGGCATATTCCCATGAATTATGCAGGCTCAGTTCCCGAACCAGCCGTTCTGCGGCCAGGCTGACGCCATTCATCGCCTGCGAGAAGCACATTCCGGCCAGTGGAATCATATAACGAGGCATATACCAGGGCTTTACCTGGATGACAAGCTGCGTAGCCACCGCCAGCGGAATGAGGGCGCCAATGGCAATAGAGGCCATAGCAAGCAGCCACAAACGGGGTGGGCGGGTTCCGATGGGGCGCAAAGCAATCCAGGAAGACGCAAAGGTCATGACGACCAAAGCGCTCAACAGTGCTGCCGGAGAATCCCAGGTAAAGAGAAAAACGAGAACGTATCCCAGGCCGATAAGTTGGAGAACCATGCGTGCCAGCGCCACCGGAAGCGTAGCACCTTGACCGGCCCAGCGAAACACGATCCACCAAACAGGCAAAAGCAATATGAGCAAATAGCCCAGGTGCCAGGAAGGAAAATCAAGTATCGACGATGTCATCGTATCGCCACGTTCTTTGTGGCGAAAATAGAGGGCCCGTTTCTATGTAAAGTCAGAGTGCATAGAAAACGCCGAAAAGGGTAAATAAAAAGCGGCACCCCCGCCATGCAAACGGGAATGCCGCTTTATGTTTTCAGGACAGAGGAGGGATCAGTTCCAGCCCGATTCTTCGCCTACTTTCGCTTCCTGCGCATTGATGACCACGTGATTTTTGTTGGCGGCGTCATCATGAGAAATGAAGGCAATCACGTAAAGGTTCTCGGTTTTATACTCGCTTTTAACCGGCAGGGTGTAAGTTTTTTTCAGCACATTGCCCGGATGAAGCGAAATGACTTCTCCTTCCACCGGCGTAAAGGTCGCCCGTAATACGTCGTGATGGATATAATCCCCTCCACCGTTTTCTTGTGCGCCGGGCGAACTTTCGGGAATGTTATCCTCTATCAGACATACTGTCAATCGAATGTTATTATAATCAGCTTTTGTGGCGGCATAGATGTTGGCATAAATTTTTCCTTCTGCGAGGTTGGCTTCAATGTAAAGGCCGGCGTCGGTGGTTACGCTGAGCCGATCCGACAGCGCACCATCCCAATCACTCTTACTCAGCAATAGGATTTTCCCTTGATTCCATAGGCGTCGATCAAATGCCGCTGAGGGGAAGTAAATGGTGTTATCGCCCGAGTAGGAGGCTTGCCAGGTGGATAACATGCGGTAGTAGTCGGTATGTTCAAATGGATCGCCCTGATGGACCGAGATGATGGTCACTTTTCCAGGATAGCTCTGTTTGATTTGCTGAAGTTTGGTAGCGCCGCCGGGGCAAGCTGCACACCATTCACCGGTCACTTCTTCGATCAGCACTTTCCGGGCGAAGTTCTCAGGAACAGTGGATTCCGGGCCCGAAGGGTCTTCTTTTTTCTTATTACACTGAATCAGCAGCGTTCCACCCAGGAGGAGAACACCGAAAATCCGCACAAGATGAGCATGTCTTTTCATAGTGGTTGGCATTTAGTAGATTGCAATGATAATAAATTCACGCAAAACCTATGCCACCCGTTCATTTTCTTCCTGCTCGGATGTTTTTTCTTCCAACCTTTCCGCCATTTGATGGATGCTGTTGCGAATGATTCGGCGGCGGCGGATGTAAAAGCGAATGAAGAGAACCGGCGGAATCAGCACGATGCTGCCCATGAAAATTACCAAGAGCCCCAGATAAATCCAGTTCATGGCTGTTGAATAAGCGCCACGGCATGGGCGGCCGCGCCTTCGCCGCGGCCGACGTAGCCGAGCCCTTCGCCGGTGGTGGCTTTAATGCCCACCGCCGATGGGGCAATGGCCAGGACGCGGGCGATTTCTTTTTTCATCTCGGGAATGTAAGGTTTGATTTTGGGCGCCTCTAACAGCAGCATGGCGTCGATGTTGACGACCTTCCACCCGTTTCTGTCGAGGTGTTGTTTGACGACCTGAAGCAATTGACGACTGTCGGCGTCTTTGTAGGCGGGGTCAGAGGGCGGAAAGAAATGTCCGATGTCGGGAAGGCCGGCGGCCCCCAGGCAGGCGTCCATGACGGCGTGCAGGAGCACGTCGGCGTCGGAATGCCCTTCGGCACCCACCGGCGAAGGAATATGCACCCCGCCCAACACCAACGGACGCCCTTTCACCAGACGATGGACGTCAAAGCCGATGCCGACCCGGATATTCATCCGCCCTTAATCGCCGAAGAATTGCCGCGGCGTGGTGTTCTTTTCCGAGGCCTTCCCTTTGGTCTTGGAAAAGTTGAATTGCAGCGAAAAGCGAAGGGTGTTCTGAAGCGGAGAGACCAGTGCCGCCGTCTTGTTGTTGGTGGGAATCAGGTAGGCAAAATCGAAGCCCATCACATTGTAACGAAGTCCCACGCCGAGGGTGACGTATTGGCGGTTGCCTTTGGTCTCGTGTTCATAAAAGTAACCGGCCCGCAGCGCAAACTGGTCGGCATACCAGTATTCCATTCCCACCGACGGCGTATATTCCCGCAGCTCTTCTTTGAATCCGCCGGGCGCATCGGTGAACGATTGCAGGATTCCCTGAATGACCGGCACATCCGGGTTTTTCCCATAAAGGATAAGGGGCGTGCCGTTGGCGTCGGTGACGGGCTGGTTGAGGCTGTCGGTCTGATAGACCGGCGGCGTGGGCACCATCAACTTGGTCACGTCGGTGACGAACACCACCTTGTTGTAGTCGTCGATGGGATAGGTGAATGCCGCTCCCAGGCGCAGGGTGGCCGGAATAAAGTCGCGGTCTTGCTCGTCGGTGTAGGTGATTTTGGAACCGATGTTGGACAGCACCAGACCGGCGGTGAATTTTCCTTTCTGGTCTTTGCCTTTCAGGGTGATGTCGGGATGTTCGTAATAGAGTGAGATATCGCCGGCGCCGGCGATGCCCGGGTGCGTCTGAACGCCGCCGCTGAGCTGTAGGTTGCCGGTGAGGTTCGAATAGATGAAACGAAGGGCCACACCCAGCGACAGCCGCTCGCTCAGCTTTTGTGCCAGGCCGGCGTCGAGGCTGAACTCATTGGAGTTGAACTCGCCCAGCTCGTTGCCTTGTTCGTCCCGGAAGGTGATGGTGCCCAGCGTGAAATAGCGCAGGCTGAATCCCAGCGCCCCCCGAAATTTCTTCATCCGCTTATACATCGACAGGTATGAAATGTTCATGTCGGGTACCAGCACTTTCAGCCACGGCGTGTAAGAATAGCTGAAACCAAATTCATAGGGCGTAAAGGCCAGCTTGGAGAGGTTCCAGTAGGTGGCGTTGGGGTCGGGCGTGATGGCCGTTCCGGCGTCCGCCAGCCCGCCCGAACGGGCATCGGGCGTGATCTGTAGAAAAGGCACGGCGCTGGTTACCACGTTCCGCCGACCGTCCAGCGTAATGGTGTTGTCCTGGCCGGCTGCATTCCACACAATGCCGACACAAACACCCCATAATGCCAGTATAGTTATGCGGCTTTTTTTATTCATCTGTGATGATTGACAATTTATTGAGAAGAATACGACTTCACCACTTTTCCGTGAAATGAGATAACCTTCCCGTTTGCGTCTCGCAAAATTAGCGAATAGATATAAACGCCTTCGGGTGCGGGAACGCCGCCCTGGTTGCGACCATCCCATGTGAGCATCCCCGGCGGGATGCGGCTGCCTTCACTGACGAGGGTGCGCTCGATGTGGCGCACCAGGCGTCCGTGGCTGTTGTGGATGTTCATGATGACGTTTAACGGCAGTTGCGGCCGATTGTGTTCGAAAATAAAAGAAACCCGGTCGGAAAACGGGTTGGGAAAGGCCGTCACGCGGTCGGCTTCCAGCGCGGCCCCGTCGGTCACGTAAAAATGAATCTCGGCTTCGGAAGCATTATTGGCCACGTCCCACGCCTCCACCCGAATGGAGTGCCATCCGGGACTCAGATCATAATATTGGTAGCGTACCACGCCGCCGCCCTCCTCGTCCGGAAGGCTTTCGTAATAGTCAGTCAGCACCACCGACTGTGCCTCGTCAAGGACCGCCACCAGTTCGTGTCCCACGGTGGACGATACGGTGTTGATTCCGTGGTCGTCTTTCAGATAGACGATCAAGAGCGGGTCTTCATGACTCAGGCCGCTGTCGATGAAGTTTTCGTCGTTGATGAAGAGGCGGATTTGCGGCGGCGTGGTGTCGATGATCGGATGCGGCGACGTCCCCCCCACCACGATGTGGTCGTAATGGCCTTTGGCGTCTTCCAGTGTGAGGCTGTCATAGGCATACAGCAGGATGCGCCCTCTGGAAAAGTCGTAAGAGATATCCCGCGGCACCACAAAGTGGATGCTGAACCGGCCGTTGGTGACGTAGGCGGTGCCCTTGAAGATGTAGTTGTCGAAGACCGAAAACGTTGTTCGATATGAGGTAGGGTCGTTGCCCAGCGTGCGGGCCGGCGTGGGCTTTTCCAGCACAGTGACATACACTTTGCCCTGAAAGCCGCTTAACAGGTTGCCCTGTGAATCCACCACCTCGCCTTCGAGGGTCATCGGCGCGAGCGCCTGAAGGGTGTCGTAACGGGTGGTGTCGGTGGGCCGGCCGTTGACGGCGGTCAGCTGCACACGGTGGATCGGAGAGGCAAACCGAAGGGCCGGATCGCCCAGTAGCACGAACTTATAGGAGTTTAGCCCCGAGGTGTTTTGTTTGGTGGTCAGGTAGGCGTCTCCGAGGCGCTTGCCGTCCAGCAGGCCGCTGCGGAAAAGCGCCTCCACGGTGCGTTGATTGCCGTCGGAATAGACCAATCGGGTGGTGGTCAGCAGGGCGATGGCGCCCCCGGAAGGATGGAGCAATGCTTCCTCGCCTCCCGAGATGAACTCCGGATTGTCGTAACGTCCGAACTCACACGTGGCCGTGATGATGAGCGGGTAGCGGTTTCGGTTGCGCCAGCTGCGGATGTCGTTGATTCGCAGGATGCGTTCGTGGGCCAATCCTTTCTCGCCGCCGTGGCCGTAGTAGTTCATCAGCAGGATGCCGCGGTCGATCTCGCGGTTCATCGCTGCTTTGGCATCCGGATAACGCGGACCGGCGGGCGTGGAATATTGCTTAAATGCATCCAGATAAATCTTCCGAATCAGATAAGCCGGCTGTGTCGTTTCAATAAAGCCGGCCAGCGCTTCCGTCTGGCTGAGGTGAAGGTTGTAATCTTCATCATCGGCCATCAGCAGCAGGCGGCTTCGCCAGTCGCCCATCGACTGCACGCTGAGATAGTCTTGCATCTTGGCGACAATGGCCTGTCCCTGAGCGACGTCGGTGATGGGAAACCGCCCGATACCGACGTCGGGCTTGCCGGGCGCGCCGCTCTCAAAATGCCCTTCATCGTCGTCAAGGTAGATGAAGAAGTCGTCGGTGGCATAGGAGCGGATGGGCGAATAGCAGATGCGGGTCTGATACGTCGGCACCAGTTGGGTATTGTTGGAAAGCCGGTTTTTATAATCAAACGAAGCATCGCCCACAAGTAATACATATCGGGGCGGACGGTCCGGATAACGGTCGTATAGCATCTTGAGAAACATCCGGAGGGCCATCGGGTCCAGCCGCCCGGCGGAAAACTCATTAAAGATGTGTTCGACGTTGACGATGTGAATAGCGAACGGATCCCGGGCTTTGTGGTAGGCTTTCACCGCCTTGGCCACCTGTTGCAGGGAAGGGTGGGTGATGATGACCATGTCGGCGGGGCCCAGCGCATGCAAGTCCTGATTGGGAATCGATTGAAGCGAAGCTACGGGATAGGCCTGCCAATCTTCAAAAAGAACGAGGCGGGTCATCTCGCCGGCGGCGCCCCCCACCACTTGACTGCCGTTCTGCACCGGCAACGACTGAATAGAGTCAAAGCGGGCGACGTGCCAGACTTTTGTGCCCGAGCCCGTGTTTTGAAGCTGATAAGCAAGGGTGGCATGGTGACGCCCCTCCGGACAGTAGGCAACCATCTGTTGGGCGTCGGTGCTGATCCGGTGTCGATAGCCGATGGAAAAATAGTTCAGCCAGCCCCGCCCGTTGGGATGGCTTTTGATATACTGAAAGCGAAGGGTGAAAGCGGCGACTGCCGGCGCGCTGACCTCAAAGAAGGCCGGGCGCATATAGTCGGCTTCGTATTGATTGGTGGAGGCGGCGCTGACGTCGATGGTCGTCAGCGTCGCGCCGTTGAAATACACCTTGAATTGGCTGGGGTTGGGGCTGCGGGCCCCCACTTCGCCCCATACGTAGAGCGGGCTGTCGGTCAGCAACGACGCAGGGAGGGCCACCGGAAAGTCTTTCACCGTCTCTAAGTCGAAGGTTTCGCCCATCCAGTCCTGACCGGTTTTGGTATAGCTGACCACGTCGTTGTATTGGTCAACTTCATGGTGAAAAAGTCCGGGGGCGTGGGCGATGGTGATGGATGCCTGAGCGGAGGGAATGGAGAGCGTCTCAATTCGCTTGCCGGGTGTGGGTTGGTCGATGCGGAGGAAATAAAAGGCCGAGTCGGTAAAGTAGTTGCGGTCCATGAGGAGGTGGCGGGTGGAATCGTCCCACACCAGCCGATGAGGTCCTTCGGCGAAAAAGAGCAGATAGTCGCCGTTATCGAAACGGCCGTCGCCGCCGTCCACCACTGCGATAGGGACCTCCCGCAGGTCGTCGGAAGCGTAGCTGCTGTTGCGTTGCGGCAGCGCCCCGCCCCGCTGGCCCCACAACGCCAGTTGATCGGAGGAAACGGCACCGCTGATCAGGCCTTTGCCCGCCAGTTCTCCGTAAGTGAGCTTATACACGCCCGTCCGCAATACGCCGACTTTCACCCACGTGCCCGCCGACAGCACGGAATGGTCTTTCCACGGCAGCGCCCCCCACAGCAACGCCGGCATCCATGCCAGCATCCCCATCAGTCCGTGGCGACATATCCATCTCATACAGCGGCCTTTGGCAAAAGAACGTCTCATTAACGGCCCAAAGGTAACAAAAAGGTATAAGCGGCGGCGGGATATCATTTTATCGGAGAAAGTCGAAGTAGTCTTTTCGTTTCTCGATTTTGAGGTCACGCAGCGTGGAAGCCTTCACGTTGATACGAAAGTGATAGCTTCTCCGAAACCCGAAGGGGATCACCTGCAAGCTCATTTCCCAGCAGTGAAGGTCCCGATATATTTCGATGGAGGTAAATCCCGGTTCTTTTTGGATGAAGTCGTAGCCGGAGGTGATCGACACCCGCCATTGCGGCGTTGGTCGGAGGTCGGTTCGGATGTTCATGAGGTGTCTCGGCGTTCGGACGGCGTTGCGCGGGTCGTAGGAAAAGCCGCCGTTGTAGCTGAGGTAAGCATCGGCCTGCACGGCCCAGTTGTCGGGTGATTTAAGGGCATAGTTGATGCTGGCGTTGAGGGCGGTAAGGTGTCCGGCGCCCTGCTGATGGTGCCAGGCATACACGGGCAGGCGGCGGAGGGTGTCGTAAGCATACGGGTCGAGCGTGCCGTAAAGTTGAAAGCGAAGCTTGCCGGCGCCAAATCGGGCGCCGAGGCTCAGCGGCGAAAGGGCGAACGAATCGGCCCGCAGGTCGTATCGCCCGCTGATGGAAAGATTGTCCAGCAGCGAGCGGCGGAGAATGGGGCGGGCGGTGTCGTCGGTGCGGATTTTGGCCTCCAAGTAGTTGTTGATGCTGAAGTTGAGCCATGCCGAACCATGGGCCGGCGGCGTCCCAAAGAGCGGCTCATACGGAAAATAGGCCACCGAGTCGCCGGCGCTGTTAAGGTAATAGCGGTAGTAGTGCCACGGATCAGCGGAAAAATTGGGCGCCGACGACAGCGACACCGACGGCTGCATGGTGTGGCGAACGGCCATCACCTTCCGCAGGGGCGGCATCAGAAAGCCATACAGTCGGGTGGTCAGCCCAATGGAATAGTCAAGATCGTGCAGGTAACGGAATCGTCCCGTCAGGCGCTGCGTCGTCACCTCGCCGCTCGTGTCGAGTGTTTTTTCCAGCTCATAGAAATGAAAATAGCCGCGGTAATTCAACGCGGGCGATACGCTGAGGTATTTGAACACTTTCACCGACGTCGAAAGCGGAATGCGGTGAACGGCGCCGTAGGCGGCTTCTTCTTGCCAGCGGCCCTGAAAGATGGTCGAGTCGGAAGTCTCCCACACATTACGAAACTGCCATTGATAATGTGTGCCCATCCGTTGCAACCATTGGGGCGCCCGGCGCCACCGCTTGAAAGGATAAATGCGACGGATGGAATAATTGAC
>JALVCQ010000131.1 GCA_027009805.1 Bacteroidota bacterium | reverse complement strand
CATGAGGCAGGAAGATGTTCAGAATTTCCGCCTGATGGAGGGTAAGGATAAGCTGTTCGACCTCCGCCTCTTTTATCCTGAAATCTCGGGCTAATGTCTGGAAGTTGATTTCGTCGCTGAGGGCCAATCGGAAAAGTAATCGGTTGTATATGCCCACATCGGCGGGGCAGGATTGGGGAATGTCTTTGAGGAGAATACGTTCGAAAAGCGCCAGGACCCTGTCGATAATGAGGGTTTTGTTGGCGATGGGCAGGAAGCGGGCGATGTTGTGGTAACTGATGTATTCGTCCATCAGGGCGGGGATGCTTTCAGAGAGTAAATTTTTTATGGATGAAAAATACTGCTGGATGTGGCGCTGGCTGGACAGGATGGCTTCTTTGGCTTCTTCATAAGTGGGGGCATAGAATAGCGTGTTTCGTAGTCTTTTACCTAATCCTTTTATGGGAAAGATGTTTTTTCCCGGATGCTCCATCCATGATTTTGCCAGAATAAATTCCGTAAAGCTGAATGGGAATATTTTCATCAACGTCCAGCGGGAAGCCAGGTCGGGGCTGCTGTGCAAGAGGAGGGCCGAGCTTCCCGTAGCAAGGACGAAGACCTTTTTCCCTCTTTCGTAAAGGATTTTGAGGTCTTTTTGCCATTCGGCCGCTTCATGGACTTCGTCGATGATCAGCATGATCCTTTCATCCAGCTCATTCAGCGGGCATCCCAGGACTTTTTCCAGCGCATCGATCACGTCGTAGAGGGTGGCATTCAGGCGGTTAATGTCATCGACGCTGATGAAAAATATTTTGGTGGTGAGATGGTGATAAACGTAATAGGCGGTTTGCCATGTGAGCGTGGTTTTCCCGACGCCTCGGAGTCCCGACAAGGCGATCATTCGGGGTTGTGCGCCCTTTAAGAAAAAGTCTTTGGCGTATTGTCGGAGGAGGACGTAAGCGTGTCTTCGGGGAAGTTTCTCTCCGCGCTCATCTTTAATTTCACCCTCTAACCGCTTTGGGGCAACCTTGTTGTTTTTTACATAATTGATGAGGTCGTTCATGGCCGGCTTATTCTGAGTATGGAGCTACAAAGACACAAAGGTACCCTCTTCGAGGGTTGTTGGACGGCCGGTGGATGTTGCCCGATGGAAAACTATGTCCATTTATTGGACGCTTGTATCTTTGCGCGCTGCACGAATCAATAAGCAGAAAATCCCATGGCATTAAAAATTACGGAAGATTGTATTAACTGCGGGGCGTGCGAACCGGAGTGTCCGAATACGGCGATTTATGAGCCTGGTGCGGAGTGGCGTTTGGCTGATGGTACGGGGTTGCATGGTCAGGTTACGATTGAGGGTGTGGTGTATGATGCCGATGCGCCTCAGCCGCCGCTGTCGGAGGAGGTCTATTTTATTGTGCCGCTGAAGTGCACCGAGTGCATTGGTTTTCATGAAGAGCCGCAATGTGCGGCGGTGTGTCCGGTGGATTGTTGTGTGCCGGACCCCGAGCATCCCGAGGACGAGGAACAGCTGATGGCTAAAAAAGTGCGTCTTCACGGGGAGGCATAGCCGAGTGTTTAATGCAGTCAGCATGGGTGTAGTAATGGGCCGTCGATGGGGGCGGGTGTGCGTGTTGGGCTTTGCGATATATTGGAATGTGCTCGGTGTTTGGGGGCAAGAGTTTGATCGTTGGCAGTTGATATTGGGGGGGGCGCTGTCTTATTCGTCGGTATATAACAGAGGTGACTTTTTAAATCAAAATATTATTCATGAGCCCGAAGAAGGATGGCCTTCGCAGGGGGAATTGTTGCTGTCATACTGGTGGGATCGCGAAGTGGGAATAGGCTGGGGGTTGACCACGACCAACGTGAGCATGGGATATGAGGGGCGGGATACGGCGCTGTCTTCGGACACTTTTTTCTATTCCACCCTCTCATTCGGCTATCCCGGTATCGGGATGGAATTGCTGCTTTCCACGCGCACCGACGTCGATATTGAGCTGCAAAAAGGGTATTTGAACTTCGGTGTGGGGTTATACTATCATCGCTATCGCTTTGCCCGCTATCAGTCGCTTCAATATCCGCCTTCGGATCCGGTGTGGATGGAGCGGGTGTTTCGCCCTTCCATTGTCACCTTGCGGATGCGCTTGCAGTGGGTGTTTCCGATGACGGAGCGGTTGCAACTGGTGCCGTTTTTTACGGTTACGCGGTCGTTGACTTCGTTTGAGAACCTCGACTATATCCGCGCCCACTGGGACGGCTTGCCGCATGCGGGCTATGTGCCCCCCTTTGGCGTGTTTAAGCGGCCCCTTTCTTCGCCGTCCGAGTTGGATGGGCGCGCCCCCACCCGTTTCTGGATTCTCACGGGGGGACTGGGCGTCGGATGGAGTTTTTAGGAGAAAGAGTGGAGCATACCGGACTTGAACCGGTGGCCTCCACGTTGCGAACGTGGCGCTCTAGCCAGCTGAGCTAATGCCCCAGAGAAATAAAAAAAGGAGTGGAGCATGCCGGACTCGAACCGGCGACCTCCACGCTGCCAGCGTGGCGCTCTAGCCAACTGAGCTAATGCCCCAAAAGCGGCTGCAAAGATATAAAACCGCCGCTGCTTTCTCCGCCTGCTTGATTTATTCTTCGAGGTGCTGTTCGGCCCATGTCAGGAAGGTGCGGAGGCGTTTTTTCAGCTCGCCGCCGCCGAGGAGGGCGGCGGCGGGAAACAGCGAAGGGCCCGAAGGTTGCCCGCTGATGGCGATTCGGAAAAGCTGTTTCATGCGGCCGGCTTTGACGCCGAGAGCCTGAGCCGCCTCTTCGAAAGCAGTTTCCAGCGTTTCGGCCGATAACGGGCCGTCGGGAAGCCGCTCGGCGAGGGATGCAAGAAAATCCCGAACTTCGGGACGCCATTTTTTCTTGACGACGTCAAGCGGATATTCCACGGGGGCGATGAAAAAGAAGCGGCTGAGCGGCCACAGGTCGGTCAGAAGCTGGGCTTTTTCCCGAGTGAGTTCGGCTACGGCCGCCAGATAGGCATCATCATATCCGTCGATGCCCAGCTTCTCGAGTTCGGTGCGCAGGTAGGGAGCCAGCGCTTGGCCGGACTTGCGTTTGAGGTGTTGTTGATTGATCCAGCGGGCTTTCTGCGGATCAAACTTGGCACCCGACTTGCCAACCTTTTCAAGGGAAAAAAGGCGGGTCATCTCATCCAGCGAGAGGATCTCCCGCCCGGCGCCCGGGCTCCATCCCAGCAATGCCAGGATATTCAGCACGGCTTCGGGAAGATAGCCGCTTTCCCGATAGCCGGCATACACCTCGCCGGTGCGGGGGTCTTTCCACTCGATGGGGAAGACCGGAAAACCACCCAGGTCGCCGTCCCGCTTGCTAAGCTTTCCTTTTCCCGAGGGTTTCAGGATGAGGGGTAGGTGGGCAAAACAGGGCGGCTCCCAACCCAGATACCGATAGAGCAATACGTGAACGGGCGTGGAAGAAAGCCATTCTTCGCCGCGAATGACGTGGGAGATGTCCATCAGATGGTCATCGACCACGTTGGCCAGATGGTAGGTGGGAAAGCCGTCGGCTTTCAGCAGCACCTTATCATCCAGCTGCCCGCTTTGAAACTTGACCCATCCGCGGACCTCGTCCTGAAATTTGACTTCTTCCTGTCGGGGTGTTTTTAACCGGATGACATAGGGCACGCCCTGCTCGATCAGCTCTCGGGTTTCGTTTTCGGGCAGGGTGAGGGAGTTGCGCATATACTGCCGGGTCACCTGGTCGTATTTGGGGGCGGCCGCGCCGGCCTTTTTCATGCGGGTGCGCATGGCTTCCAGCTCTTCGGGCGTGTCGAAAGCATAGTAGGCATGGCCGGCGGCCACCAGCTGGTCGGCGTATCGGCGGTATATGGCGGTGCGTTCGCTTTGGCGATAGGGACCATGCGGTCCGGCTTTGTCGGGTCCTTCATCATAGGTAAGGCCGAGCCATTGCAGCGCTTCCTGAATATAGGCTTCGGCGCCGGGCACGTAGCGGGTCCGGTCGGTGTCTTCAATACGGAGGATAAACGTCCCGCCGTGTTTTCGGGCAAAGAGGTAGTTATACAGGGCCGTGCGGACGCCGCCGATGTGAAGCGGCCCCGTGGGGCTGGGTGCAAATCGGACTCGAACACTCATGGGGCTGTTTTCATTAACATCGGGAAGGGCCGCAAAAGTAGGTGTCTGAAAGCGATCCCGACGTCGTCCGGCGATCACATGGCCGCGACCTCCTTATTTTTGTAAGTTGCCTTCTGAAATCGGCGGTATGGGTAGTTTGGGCAAGATGCTGGTTGTGGTGGGGGCTTTGCTGGTGTTGATCGGGCTGGTGTTGTGGCTGTGGCCCGGCTTGTTTCGGTGGTTCGGCAAGCTCCCCGGCGACATCGTCATCCGGCGCGACGGCTTTGTCTTTTTTGCGCCCATCACGAGCATGTTGCTCCTCAGTCTGCTCTTTTCGCTGATTTTAGGCGTGATTTCAAAGCTGTTGCGATGAATGACATACCCAAACAGACCACTTTGATATTGAGTCATCAGCAGATTCAGGACATCCTGCAGCGGATGGCCTATCAGTTGTGGGAAGAGATGGGAGACGCCGCTGCGATTGTTGTGATGGGGATTTCTCCGCGGGGTTTTCAATTGGCCGAGGATCTGAAACGAATATGGGCGGGGTTTTCCGGCGCGCCGCCGTTGGAAGTGATTTCTTATGAGGCATGGCAACAATCAAAATCTCCATCGATTCCCGAAGGGGCCGACGTGGTGCTTTTTGATGACGTGATCAATACGGGAGTGACCATGTTCCGGGCGATGGCGCAGATGGCGGCGTTGGCGCCGCGCCGCTTGTTGATAGGGGTGTTGGTCCATCGGGACCATCTTCGTTTTCCGGTGCATCCCGAGATTGTGGGATATACTCTATCGACCACCTATCAGGAACACATCTACGTGATTTTAGATAAAGAAAACTACCGTGCCGTTCTTGCTTGAAGGAGGTTTTAATCTGGAGTTTTTACTGAAAGGGCTCATTGCTGCTGCGCTGGGCGGTGTGGTGGGAATGGAGCGGGAATATGCTTCCCGACAGCGGGACAGCACCATCTTCGCCGGCGCTCGGACCTTCCCGCTGATCGGGCTGCTGGGTTGTCTGGCGGGCTTTCTGAACGCCCGCTATCCCGGCATGGTCATGCTGGCGGCTGCGGCGTTTCTGACGTTTTACGCTCTGCGGTTTTATAAGCTGCGGCCCGGGGCGGAAAAAGGCATGACCACCGAACTGGCCAGCCTGGTGGTTTTTTTTAACGGCGTGATTATCTGGGAAGGATACTTTTTCCTGGCCACGGCATTTACAATCCTGACCACGCTGTTGCTGTCATTGAAGCCTGAGATTCGGGGGCTGCTCCGGCACGTGGACCGGCGCGAGATTTTCACCTTCCTGCAGTTTCTGATTCTGGTCGGGGTGATGTTGCCCATTCTTCCCGACCGGTTTGTGGACCCTTATCAGGCCATTAACCCGAGGAAGTTGGGGTATGTGGTGGTGTTGATTTCGGGGCTGAGTTATATGGGGTATATCCTTGGCCGGTGGCGGGGGGCGCGCCAGAGTATTTTGATTACGGCTGTGGTGGGCGGCTTGATCAGCAGCACGGCGCTGACGTGGGAGTTCGCCTTCAAGAGCCGTCGTCATCCGCACCTCCGGCCGTTGTATGCGTGGGGAATGGTGGTGGCTTCGGCCATTATGTTTTTTCGGATTGCGGTGTTGTTACTCTTTTTGAGCCGGGAGCTGTTTTCTGTGCTGGCGCTCTGGCTGGGGGGCATCGGCCTGATTGGCGGCGGATATGCCCTCTGGCGTTTGTGGAAGGAAAGCCGAAAGGGCGAGCCGGGCGGGGCGCGGATGGCGGTGCGCAACCCCTTGAATCTGCTGGCGGCGTTGCAGTTTGTCCTGTTGATTGCTGCCATTCTGGTCGGCGGGAAGGTGTTGCTGGCGATGCACGGCACGGCGGGACTTCAGGCGCTGACGGTGGTCTCGTCGGTGGTTAATGTGGATGCCATCGTAGTGTCGGTGGCACAGTATTTCTCTTCGCAGGTGTTGCCGCTCTCGTTGTCGGGGGCGCTTATCTTTCTGGCGTTGGGCGTCAACTCCTTTGCCAAGTGGCTGATTGCATGGGGGCGGGGCGGATGGTCCTTTGCTTATCATTCATTGGTTTTTATGCTGCTGATGGGCGGGCTGGCCATCGCCGGATGGCTGTGGATGACATGAAAACCTGAGTCGGGGAAAGCCCGTTTTTTCTTACGGACTGCACAATACGGAACACTTATATTTGCCTCGCTGACCTCAATCAGAATCGTATGTTGCAATCTTCAAAAGGACTGGCGTTCTTGGCCGTGACGGCATGGGCCGCGATGGCATGTAATCGGGAGGGAAATAAGAACGTAGAACTCCCCACAGCCTGTTTTGTGCCGGATAAAACCGACGTGTTTGTCGGCGAAGGGATCACCTTTAATAATTGCTCGGAAAACGCTGATCATTACACCTGGGACTTCGGCGACAGCACCTATTCCAATGCCGAAAGCGTGGTGAAGGCGTATGCCGAGCCGGGCGACTATCTGGTAAAGCTCAAAGCGTTTGACGCGAAAGAAAAATACGTCAGCACGGCGTCGGCGTTGATTACGGTGCGGGAAGGCACCAAGAATCCGCCCCATGCATGTTTCTCGGCGCCCGATACGGTGGAAACGAACGAAACCATTCTTTTCCTGAACTGTTCGGAATATGCTTTGCAGTATGAGTGGGACTTCGGCGACGGCGGAACCTCGACCGCGCTCAACCCCACCCACAGCTATCCACAGGAAGGCACCTATCAGGTCAAGCTGACCGCTTACGGCGTGGGCGAAGCGCAAGACGATACGATCATCCCCGTGGTGGTGAAGCGCCCGATTCACTATTATATCACGAAGCTGGTGCTGACCAAGTTTCCGGCCACCAAGCCGGGATTCAACCCGTGGGACCCGATCACAGGCGGCATCACGAAAGTGCCGCCGGACATTTTCGTGCGGTTTAAGCGGCAAGGCGCCGCCCAGACGCATACCACCCCGGTGAAACAGAATGTGTTTTCCAACTCAGTCACATGGAACCTCAACGGCAACGTGGAGCTGGTGGCCGGTGTGTGGTCTTTCGAAGTGGTGGATGATGACGCGGATGACGGCGGCGGCGAAGAATTGATGGGGGCAATGGTCGGGGATGTGTTGAAACTGGCCAGTGGCGGCGTGGCCACGTTGAGCAGCTCAGACGGCAGCGTAGAATTAGAAGTGCATTTTGTGGAGCAGTGAGTCGCCGACTGGTGCTCGTCGATTTTGACGGGACGGTGATTAAGGGCGATTCCTTTTTCCGTTTTCTATGGCATGCGTATGGCCCCTGGGGGCGTTTTCTTCGTTTTGGAAAGGCGCTTTTGCCGCTGATGCGTTACCGGCTGGGCGGTTGGGATGCCCACCGGGCCAAAGAGGCGATCTTCGGGATCTTCTTCGGCGGCTGGTCTCGGGCCCGTTTTGAGGCCTATTGTCAATGGTTCGCCGCTTCGGTGTTACCCCGCATGGAGCGTCCGGCGGCTGTGAAAGCCCTTGCCGCGCATCTGGAACGGGGCGATGAGGTGTGGCTGGTGAGTGCCTCGCCGGAGCCCTATTTGCGGGCGTGGGCCGAGCCCAAAGGCATACGGGTAATGGCCACGGCCGTGGCCTATGATGCGAATGGGCGGCTTACCGGTCGCTTTGCTTCAGCCAATTGTCGGGGGAATGAAAAGGTGCGCCGGATTCAGGCCCGGCTGGATTTAAGCCGCTACTCGGACATTACGGCCTACGGTGACAGCCTGGAAGACCGGCCCATGCTGGCGCTGGCTCACCATGCCTATTATCGCCCGTTCAGGGACAAGGCGGACTAAAGGTTTTTGTGGGTGCCGTCGCAGAGGGGCGACTTTTTCGTGTGTTTGCACAGGCAGAGGGCATACCGTTTCTTTTCCGTCACTTCCAGTTTGACGGGTGAGAACTCGGTGCCTTTATGGCTGCCGTCACACCAGGGCTGATTTTTACTGCGTCCGCACGCACACCACCAGTAGGTGCCCGGTTCCAGTTCCAGCACTGTGGGTTTCCGATCAGCAATGACAGGCTCAGCCATATCCGTTTTTTGCGGTGCAAGTTACACCATCAGGCGGGACAGATGATGGCCGCCGGATGGTACGGTTCGGCCCGGGAAATCATTTCCGAAAGGGCGTGGGTGGGCCATTCTTTCCCGATGGCGAGAAGTGAGAGGCGGCGGTCTTGAAAGTCTTTTTTGTAGCCGATGCAGGCGAGGAGTTGATGGAGGAGGCTCAGGGATTCCTGCTGGTGTTCCCGGATGTTTTTTCGAGCCTTTTGGATAAGCTTTTTGTGATGTTTCAGGAGCTGCTTTTTCCATTTCCAGTATTCGCCGGGACTGTTGGAAAAGGCGGAGAGAATGGCGGGTTCGTGGGCTTCCAGCAGGGCGAGTGTTTGATGGTGCCATGCAAGCAGGTCGGGCATGCGGCTTTCCAGCCATTGGGTCTCGGCCGCATCCGGCGGGGCAAACAGCAGCGAGTGCGGAAGTGATTGCTGTTGCCACCATTGCCATAACGACGCGGGCACGTAGGCAAACCAGTGACGGGCCACCAACTGGGGGAAAAAGGTGTGGGTGCGTTGGAAGGCTGCTTTAAGTTGAAGCCAGTAGCTGATTTCGGCGGGGCCCAGGATGGTGGCGACGGCGGGCAAGATGGTCTGTTGATAAAGGGGGCGCATCAGCACGTTGGGGCTGAGTCGATCCGATTGTTTCAACAATTCGGCTGCTGTGAAGGAATGGGGACCGACCCGAAACCGCCCGTTGGAGGGCTCGATGCGAAGGCGTCCTTGCTCGGGATGGAGATAGAACAGGTTCACCGGACGGGGCGGGATGAAGTGGCGTTGCCATTGGCGCCCGTGTTGTTCGTGGACGGCCTGAACCGACCGGCTGACGGCACGATGCTGGAGTTCGGCCTCAAAAAGGGCGTGGGCTTCTTCTTTCAGGGCGGGGTCGGCGGGGTCGATGACCAGCAGTCCTTCCCGGCCCCACAGATGCGTGATCCAGCGGCGGGTGGCTTCGGTGAGGGTGCGGGAGGTGTGATAGGCTTCGGAAAATACGGAGAAGTAGGGAAAAGATTGACGGACTTGCGGTGGAAGTTCCCTTTCCAGTCGGCGGCCGGCTTCGGCCGGTAAGGTGCCCACGGGAAACGGCTTGTCGGGGACGTAAGGGCTGCAATAGTTTCGGCCGGCGTATCGGACGCAGCGGATTTCTTCGTAGTCGTGGTCTTCGGTGTGCATCCAGAAGACGGGAATCACGGGACGGTGGAGGACTTCGCGCAGGGCCCGGGCCGTGGCGATGATGGTGCTGATTTTAGCGGCGACGTAAAGGGGGCCGCCCCAGAGGTGAATTTGCTGCCCGCCTGTGACGACGATGGAGCCCGGGTCTTGAAGTTCGTGGAGCGCGCCTGAAACCGCCGGGTAGTCTTTCAGGAGTTGAGGACCTGTTTGTTCGTATTGGGAGCGGATGGTATGGGCCAAGAGTCGGCGCTTGTAGGACCGCTTATCGATGTCGGGAAGCGCCTCCCGGACACCTTCAATGGTGGGGGGCCACATGTAGAGGGCCGCCACTCGGTCGGGATGTTGCAGGTAGGTGCTGGTTGGTGGCGGAAGCCAGGGGATGTGCTGCAGCTCGACGGCGTCACAGGGAAGCGTCATCAGACCGGCATTGCGGTGAGGGTATATTCATCGGCGGCGGTGATGTGGACGGTAAGGAAGTCGCCGGGGGCGGCTTCGACGGCGGCGGGGAGCCACACCTCATTGTCCACCTCGGGTGAGTCGTATTCGGTGCGGCCTATCCAGCCGTTTTCTTCCCGATGGTCGAGGATGACGGGCAGGCGGCGTCCGATGAGGGCCTGTTGTTTTTCGTAGCTGATGGTGCGTTGCGTTTCCATCAGGGCGGCGGCCCGGGATTCCTTGACTTCCTCGGGAACGTCGTCGGCATACTGAAAGGCGTGGGTGCCTTCTTCATGCGAGTAGGTAAAAACGCCCACGCGGTCGAGGCGGGTCGTTTCGATGAAGCGGAGGAGGCGCTGGAAGTCGTCCTCCGTCTCGCCCGGAAAGCCTACCAAAAAGGTGGAGCGGATGGCGATGTCGGGATTTTTCTGCCGGATGGTGTCGATGATCTGATAAGTTTTTTCTTCGGTCATGCCGCGGCGCATCCGCTGGAGCACGGGCGTGGCCACGTGTTGCAGCGGAATGTCGAGGTAGTTGCAGATTTTAGGATGCCGGCGCATCACTTCCAGCACTTCCATGGGGAAGCCGGTCGGGAAGGCATAATGAAGTCGGACCCATTGGAGGGGGGCAATGTCGGCAATGGCCTGCAACAGGTCGGCCAGCCGCCGCTTTCCGTAGATGTCGAGGCCGTAGTAGGTGGTGTCCTGGGCGATGATGATGAGTTCTCGGACGCCCTGGTCGGCCATCCGGCGGGCTTCCTGTACCAGTTCTTCGATGGGGCGGGAGCGGAACCGGCCCCGCATCTGCGGGATGGCGCAGAAGGCACAGGGGCGGTCACATCCTTCGGCGATTTTGAGATAGGCGTAGTGGCGGGGGGTGAGGGGCCGGCGGAGCAGGTGGTGATGCCAGTTGTCGAGCGGGCGGCTGATGAGGCGCTGGATGACTTCGTCGGTTTTATTGGCGCCGATCCAGTGATCGACTTCGGGGATTTCCTGTTGGAGAGTGTCGGCGAAGCGTTCGACCAGACAGCCCATGACGATGAGCCGGCGGATGCGGCCTCGCCGGCGCGCCTCGGCCAGCGACAGGATGGTGTCGATGGATTCTTCCTGAGCGGGGCGGATGAAGCCGCAGGTGTTGACGATGACCGTGTCGCCGGGGCGGGGTTCGGTGTCGTGGGCCACTTCCACGCCGGCGCCGGCGAGGCCGCCGAGCACCTTTTCGGAGTCGTAGAGGTTTTTGGCGCAGCCGAGGGTGATCATGGTCACCCGGCCGGGGGCGGCTTTTTTATTTTTTTCTTCCACGCCCGAAGATTGAGAAGTGGACGTATCGGTAGGGTTGCCGGCGCATATCGGTGAGGAGCTTTTCGAGGGCGTCCAGCGACTGTTCGAGGCGGACGTAGGCCCCGGAGTCGTTGATCAGCAGGCCGGCGGTGCCCTGTCCGCGGTCGATTTTGGCCATGACCGAGCGGGCGTGGGTGACGGTGGCGTAGAGCGAGTCGATCATGCTTTTGATGGGGGCTTGCTGGAGCGAGTCGGAGACGGCGCTCAGTGCGGCGATGCTGTGGGCCAGCTGGGCGCGGTTTTGTTCGATGGATTGGGTGATGCGCCGGAGGTTGGCCAGCGTTTGCTGGGCGTCGTTGCTGCCGTGCTGGACGGCGGTGTCCACCGAGCTGATCATCCGGTCGATACGCTGGATGCTGACGGTGAGACGCTGGATGGCATGCCGGAGGGCGCCGACGGTTTCGGTGTTGAGGACGCTTTTGACGGCGATGACGACGGTGTCGAGCTCGGCCATGAGGGCCACGGTTCGCTGTTTGAGGGGTTCAATGGTTCGGTTGAGGGTTTCTTGAAAGCTTTCTTCGACCTCGCCGGTGATGGTGTCTTTGTTGTCGAGTCCCTCAGCGGCTTTCCCGGGGATGAGGACGACGGCTTTGTTGCCGAGGATGTCGGTGTTGGCGATGCGGGCGCGGCTGTCGATGGGCAGGAAGATTTTTTGGTAGAGGCGGAGTTCGATGTCGATGCGGGGCGGGGTGAGTTCGCTTCGGTAGGTCATTTTTTCCACGCGTCCGATCTGATAGCCGGAGATGAGGACGGGGTCGCCTTCTTTAAGGCCGGCCACGTCGTGATAGGACGCATAGAGGGTAAGGGTGCGGCTGAATAGGCCGATGCCGCGCATGTATCGGTATCCCAGCACAGCCGCCGCTACGACCACCACGAAAAACAGGCCGAGTTTGACTTCTTTTCTCAAGGCGTTGTGTATTATGATGTTTGTCGGGTCGGGCAAAAATAGGCGCCTGACAGGGATTGAGCACCCGCAGGCGCCATGCGGGTAATATCGGAGCGGGCGTAGGGTAGGGGGCACGGCATGCCGTGCCTACCTACACCCGCCGGTTGAGCGGAGTCGAAGCCGTGCAGGGAATTTCAGGGCCCTCCGCGCCCTTCGACTCCGCTCAGGGAGCGGAAGGGGAATGTTCAGGGAGCAGGTGATTCGCGTGAGGGGCCCGGAGGGCGCCGAGGCGCAAGCCGAGGCGGCCCGACGCCGCCTGCGGGGTGGGAATTGTAGGGGCGACGCGTGCGTCGCCCCCGGGAATGCCTGTGGGATGGTGGTTGTAGGGGCGCAGCATGCTGCGCCCCTACATGATGCGGCGGCGGGCCGAGGCGAACAGCCGAGCCCGCAGGGGCCCGACCCGAAGGCGCCTGAAGGGTGGGACTTGTAGGGGCGATGCATGCATCGCCCATGAAAGCGCCGGAGGGACACGCCCAAAAAGAACAATGCATACGTGCTGTTTTTCAGCCGATGGTTGGGGCAGACCGATATATTTGCACCCCAAGAAATCCTATTTATTTATGAGCACGCTTCGGAATATGGCGTTTCAGACGGTGCTCGACCGGCAGGTGCCGGCGCGGCCGGTCAACGGCGAGCGTTATTCGGAGTTGTTTAACCGCTTCGTCTTCGACGAGCCCAAGATGCGGCAATATCTTTCGAAAAATGCGTATCGGCGGTGGAAGGCGGTGTGTGAGCAGGGCGGCAAGATCGACCGAGAGACGGCCAATGAAATCGCCAACGGCATGAAGCAGTGGGCGCTGGAAATGGGCGTGACGCACTATACGCACTGGTTTCAGCCGCTGACGGGCCTCACGGCCGAAAAGCACGACGCCTTTCTGGATTTCGAGGGCGGGCAGCCCATCGAGCGGTTTTCGGGGCAGGCGCTTTTCCAGCAGGAGCCTGATGCGTCGAGCTTTCCCAGCGGCGGGTTGCGCAACACATTCGAAGCCCGCGGCTACACCGCCTGGGACCCCAACGCCACGCCCTTTATCTTCGAGATGTCGGGCGGGCGGACGCTGTGCATTCCCACTGTTTTTATTTCCTACACGGGCGAGTCGCTCGACTATAAGACGCCGCTGTTGCGGACGTTGATGGCATTGGACAAGGCCGTGCGGAGCGTGGCGGAGATTCTGGGGATGGAGGGCGACAAAACGGAAGCTACGCTGGGTGTCGAGCAGGAGTATTTTCTCATCGATCGGGCCTTCTTTGCCCTGCGGAAAGACCTGGTGATGGCGGGGCGGACTTTGCTGGGCCGGCCGCCGGCCCGCGGACAGCAGCTCGAAGACCACTATTTCGGATTTATTCCCGAGCGGGTCTATGACTTTATGACGGCCCTTGAACGGGAAGCTATCCAGCTGGGCATTCCGCTGAAGACCCGACACAACGAAGTGGCGCCCTCCCAGTTTGAATGTGCGCCGCTGTTTGAGGAAGTGAACCGAGCGGTGGACCATAACCAGCTGTTGATGAACCTCTTGCGCATCGTGGCCCGCCGGAAAAACATGGAGGTGTTGCTGCACGAAAAACCCTTTGCCGGTATCAACGGCTCGGGAAAACACTGCAACTGGTCGATGGCTTTCGGCGGCGTCAACCTGCTGGCGCCCGGTAAGACGCCGCAGGAAAACCTCCGGTTTCTGGTCTTTTTCGTCAACGTAATTAAGGCGGTGTACTCCTATCATGATTTAGTGAGGGCCTCCATTGCCAGCGCCGGCAACGACCACCGCCTCGGCGCCAATGAAGCGCCGCCCGCCATCATATCCATTTTCGTGGGCAACATCCTGCGCAAAGCACTGGAAGAGCTGAAAAAATGTAACTACGATGAGGTGCTGGAAAGCAAACTGGAAAGCATCTCCACGCTGGATATCCCCACCATTCCCGAGGTGTTGTTGGACAATACCGACCGCAACCGCACCTCGCCGTTTGCTTTTACGGGCAACAAGTTTGAACTGCGGGCCGTGGGGTCGTCGGCCAACACCGCCTCGCCCATGATCGCCATCAACCTGATGGTGGCCGACCAGCTTCAGCAGTTTGTGGAAGATTATCATGCGGCCCGGGCCCAGGGACTCACGCACGAAAAGGCCGTCATGGAAGTGCTGGCCCGATACGTCAAAGAAGCCGAGCCCATCTTGTTTGAGGGCGACAACTACGCCGATGCGTGGAAAGAAGAAGCACGCCGCCGAGGCTTGCGCAATCTCGAAAGCACGCCCGAAGCCCTTGATGTGTATAAAGAAGAGCGGATCGTCGCACTGTTTGAACGCCACGGCGTGATGAAACGGCAGGAGCTGATGGCCCGCTATGAAATTTTGATGGAGCGTTACGTCAAACAGCTCGACATTGAAGCGCAGGTATTGCGGGCCATCGTGCTGAACCGCGTGGTGCCGGTAGGTGTGGGCTACCATAACGAAGTAAAAGGTGCTGGTCTTGACACGGTGGCCGAGACGATCAAAAAACATCTCGAAGGAGCCGTGAAAGGCGTGGAAGAGATGGAACAGGCCCGCTGCGCGGCGCTGGCCGAGGATGACGTGGCCCGTCAGGCTTATGCGTTTCGGGATCACGTCAAGCCCTGCTTCGATCGGGTGCGCCGACACACCGACGAGCTGGAACTGCTGCTGCCCGCCGACCGCTGGCCGATGCCCAAATACTGGGAAATGCTGTTCCTGAAATAAGCCCGACCATGGACGAGCTGCGGCGGCATATCGAAGCGGTGGAGGGCGACATCACGCGCCTGACGGTGGATGCCGTTGTCAATGCCGCCAACCGCTCGCTGATGGGCGGCGGCGGTGTGGACGGCGCCATCCATCGGGCCGCCGGCCCGCAGTTGAAGGAGGCCAACCGCCGCATCCGGCAGACACAGTATCCCGACGGGCTTCCGGTGGGTGAAGCGGTCATCACCCCCGGCTTCCGCCTGCCGGCGCGCTACGTTATCCATACCGTCGGACCCGTGTGGCGCGGCGGACACAAAGGAGAACCTGACCTGCTCTTTAACGCTTACTACAACAGCCTCCGCATGGCCGCCCGGCAGGGCGACATACGCACCATCGCCTTTCCCGCCGTCAGTGCCGGTGTCTATGGCTATCCCTACGAAGGGTCCATCCGGAAAGCCCTCGAAGCATTCGACCGATTCCACCAGACGGCCCCGGAATGGCCCTTTGAAAAAATCTTCCTGGTCGGCTACGGCCGCCCGGCTTACATGAAAATTCGTTCCGTTATCGATGACTTCTTCTCCGACCGCTGACCCTTCGGCATTTCCGCCGCGCATGCGGCGGGTCTTTTTGCTGTGGCTTTTCTTTTCGGTGTTTATCAGCGCGCTCGACATCTCGCTGGTGGGGCCGTTGTTGCCCTTGTGGCGCGATCTGTTCGGCGTGCCCACGGCGCGGGTCCAGTTGCTGGTGTCGCTGTTTGTGCTGGGCATTGTCTTTGGCGGCTTGCTGGGGCCGGGGCTCACGGGCCGCTTCCGGCCTTCCGATATTCTTATGGGTGGGCTGGCCCTTTTCGGCGTCGGCGATTTGATGGTGGCCTTCGCCCCCCGTTTTGAATGGCTTTTGTTGGGCCGTTTCTTGCAGGGCATCGGCGCCGGCAGTGTCTTTCCCCTCGGCGCCACGCTCGTTTACTTTATCTTCCCCGCCCACCAGCGCGGCCGCGTGCTGGGCTTGCTGGGCTCGGTCTTCGGGCTCTCTTTTCTCATCGGGCCGCCGGCGGCCGGACTCCTCATTCCCGTCTCCTGGCGCCTGCTGTTTATGCTGCTGGCATTGCTGATACTGCCCCTGTTCCTCTTCTATCGGAAACACCGCGCCGTGTTGCCGCTGCCGTTGAACAAGCCTGTGGACGGGCCGGGCATCGCCCTGATGTCCGCCGCCATGGTGCTGATGGCCGCCTGGCTGGTGTGGCAGTCTTACCGGCCCGACGACTATATCGGACTGACGGTGCTGGGCTTGCTGACCGCCCTCTGCCTGATTTGGTGGGGCATCCGCCAACTTAAGACGCCTTCCCCGTTGGTGGCCCTCCGCCCGCTGCGGACCTCTCCCATCCGGGAGACCGCTATGATCGCTTTCCTTGCCGGATTTATCGAAGCCTCCGTTGTTTTCGTGCCGGCGTTTCTGGTGGATGTCTTCAAGGTGGACTATCACCATGCCGCCTTTATGCTGGTGCCCATCGTCGTAGCCATGGCGCTGGCGGCGCCCCTCTCCGGATGGCTCACCGACAAAAAAAGCCCCGCCGTCGCCCTCATCCTTGCCGGCATCCTCCTTGCCGGCGCCTTCTGGGGCATCGCACACCTTCCCCTCACAGTCACCAACTTCTATCTCGTCGGCGTCCTCATCGGCACCGGACTGGCCTTCCTCCTCGCCGCCCCCATCCGATACATCCTGCTGCAATATGCCCCGCTGCCTCTCAAAGACGTCCTGCAAGGAAACATCACCCTTTACATGCACCTCGGCCACCTGATGGGCACGGTCTTCATGGGCCGCACCGTCGTCAAAGGGCTCACCGACACCTACCTGAAAGGATTCATGGGCATGGTCCTGCCATCGCTGGCGGTGCTGGTCCTGGCCCTGCTCATCGCATGGGTGGTCCGTTCGACCCCGCCGCCTGCTGCTCAGAAAAGCACATAATTTCTTTTTGGGCGTGCCCCTCCGGCGCCTGCTTGCCCGCACGGCTTCGACTTCGCTCAGCCGGCAGGCACGGTCGGCGCCTTCGGGTCGGGCCCCTGCGGGCTCGGCTGTCCGCCTCGGCCCGCCGCCTTCACGTAGGGGCACGGCATGCCGTGCCCCTACGCTCCTACAAATCCCACACCGCGGACGCCCACAGGGCGACGCACGCGTCGCCCCTACAAACCCCATCCCGCAGGCGGCGGGCCGCCTCGGCTTGCGCCTCGGCGCCCTCCGGGCCCCTCACGCAAGAATTCCGCTCCCTGCATGCATTTTCCGTTGTTTGGGCGGCGTTGGCCAAAAGGCCGATCATGCCCGCAGCAGCTCTATCACCTTCCGAATCGTGCCCAGGTGCCGTTCGTAATGAAAATGTTGAAAGCCGGTTTCCCAGCCGGACCGCCCAATGCGTTGAAATCGTTCATATTCGACGTAGCGCCGCCGAAGGGCGCTCACCAACGCCTTCTCATCATTCGGCGGGATGAAGAAGACGTCCCGCTCATGCGTCAGATAAAGCGGCAGGTCGCTGACCCGCGTGGCTATCACCGGCACCCCCGTGGCCAGATATTCGCTCACCTTGGTGGGAAAACCGTAATGACTGGCCGGGATGTCGATGCGGTTCATCACCAGCGTATCGCAGGCGGACAATACGTCGGGAAGAGCAGAGTAGGGAGCGTTGATGTGGAAATCCACCGCATCCGTCAATCCATAACGGCCCAGCCACCGCTGAATGCGCGGCAGGTTGGGCGAATAGCCGATCAGAGAGAGCCGCACCTGCGGCATCTCGGCATGCAGCCGAAGAAAACTCCGCAGGATGCCGTCAATCCCATCCTTTTCACTGAATCCTCCCATATATCCAATCCGATAGGTCGGCGGACGATCCATCGGAACGGGCGCAAACCGAGAATAGTCGGCAATGATCGGAAGTCGAAGAAGCGGCCCCGAGAAAAGCGGCCGGTAAAACCGTTCCAGCGCCTCGGAGATAAGCACCAGACCCCGCACAGCCAGCGGCAAGCACCGCTCCAGGCGGGCGGCCCAGCGATGCAAAATACGTTCTTTGAAAGAACGGGCGGGATTGAGGAGCGTCGAACGCAACTCAGAAAACTCAATAACAAAGGGCGTCCCAGAGACTTCCAGCGTCTGTAGTACCGGACGCATCAGATAAGGTGTGAAGCCATATACGTAGAACGCATCGAATTGCGCCGCCGCATGCCGAAGAGCACCTCGAACGGTCAGGGCGTACTGAAGATGATCAACAGCTTTCTTCCAGCCTTGCCGACGGGTCCGCAGGGTAAGATATTGATAAGGAATGCCTTCTTCGGAAACCCCTTCCCGAGCAGACGGCACATGGGGAAAAGGGTAAGGAAAAGGCACCAACACAGTCGGTGATGCCTTCTCCCGCATCATCATGCGGGCGATTAAGGTGATCCGTTGGGAGGCACCGATCCCATAGGGATAAGCGCCGGCATAGATGATCCCGATTCTCATCCTCCGGCTATGCCGTCCGGACCCATTTCCACAGCGTTTTCCAGGTGGGCTTGGTGCCATACATCAACAGCCCCACGCGGAACACCCGGCCCGCCACCCACACCATAAACACCGCCGTGGCCATCAGCAGCATCAGCGATAATGCAATCTCCCACCATTCCACCCCGAAAGGTATGCGCGCCACCATCGCCACCGGCGACGTCAGCGGAATCATCGACATCCAGAAGATGGCCCCCGAATGCGGCGAGATGTTGAGGGTGGTCATCACCGAGATGAAGCTCAACAGCACCGGCAGGATGAGCGGGAAAATAAACATCTGCGCATCCCGCGGATCATCCACCGCAGCCCCTACGGCCGCATACAGCGCTGCATAGATGAAAAAGCCGCCGATGAAATACAACACGATGGAGGTGACGATAAGCGTCCAGTTGACCTCGTGAATGGCGTAATGGACAGCTTCCATAAGCTGCTGAACCTCCGGAGAAGCTGCCTGCCCCATCGACCCCGCTGCCATCGAAGACATCTCGGGGCTGCCCACAATGGAAAAACCCAACACCAAACCACCTACCAAACTGATGACGAAAATCATCACGCCCCAGAGGATATATTGCAGGATGCCCACCATGCCGATGCCCACAATCTTGCCCAGCATCAGCTCAAAAGGGCGAACGGAAAGCAAAATCACCTCTACGAGCCGGTTCTGCTTTTCTTCCTGCACGCTGTTCAACACCATCCCGCCGTAGGCCGACAGGGCAATGTATATCAGAATGCTGGCCACCATGGCCAGGGCAAAACTCAACCCGGCCTGCGTCTTCTTGGTGCCGCTTTCGGTGACGATCCGTTGCTGGATGTGGATGCGGGGAGACAGCTTTTCCAGCTGGCCGGGAGCCAGCCCCATCGCCGCCGCCCGTCGCCGCCGAAGCACTTCCTTAAGCGTGGATGTGAGGGTCTTGATAGCCTGTTGCCCCAGCTCTTTTTTCGAGACCACCTCGATAACCGGATCTTCCATCACGTCGGCCATCGGCTTGATGTGCAGCAAGACGTCATCGTCCGAGTTGATAAGCGCTTTTCGAAGCCGCTCGAAGGTGGCCTTGTCGGGCACTGTCGCCACCCGAAGGTCGGTCAGCTTTTTCTTGGAAAGCGCGGTGGCGAAATAGCCGCTCTCATCATAGACGTGAACGGTGGTCTCTTTAATCGTAGAAACGGCAAGAAGCGCGGGGATGCTCATCAAGAGCACGTAAAGAAGCGGCCCCAGAAAGGTGATGATCCAGAAACTCCGCTTCTTGAGGCGCTGAATCAGCTCAAAAGATGCAACCAACCTAAACGCTTTCATGGACGGCGGAATTGACAAGGTGAATGAAAATATTATGAAGCGTGGGTAAAACCTCCGCAATTCGACGCACATTCACCGGCGCATCATGCAGCCGATGCAGCAACTGACGAAACGCGCCCTCATCCTGAACTTTCAGCACATACCGCCAATGCGGCCCATCAGGTCCCGATTCGATCACCTCCCACGGCCCCCCTTGAAGGCCGTCCCACGGCGCATCGAGCACCACCTCATAGCGGTAGGCCCGATAGCGTTCTTTCAGGCGGTGTTTTTCTTCGTCCACCAGCAGCCGGGCTTCATTGATAAAGAGAATATGCTCACACAACTCCTCCACCTGTTCCATGCGATGCGTGGAAAAGATGATGCATTTCCCCTCCTTGTGCATGCGGGTGATCTCGTCTTTAATCAGTTCGGTGTTGATGGGGTCGAATCCGGTAAAGGGCTCGTCCAGAATGATGAGCTCGGGGTCGTGGACCACCGTGAGGATGAATTGCAACTTTTGCTGCATCCCCTTGGAAAGCTCATTGACTTTGCGGTTCCACCAGTCGGCCGCCTCGAATTTCTCCATCCAGTGCATCAGCCGCCGGCGGGCTTCCTGACGCGAAAGCCCTTTGAGTTGGGCCAGATACATCAGCTGATCGCCCACTTTATATTTCTGATAAAGCCCGCGCTCTTCGGGAAGATAGCCGATGCGGCGGACGTGCGCTGGTTCGATCGGCATGCCCCGATAGCGGACCTCCCCTTCGTCGGGAATGTAAATCCGTGTGATGACCCGAATAAAGGTGGTTTTTCCAGCGCCATTTGGCCCCAGCAGACCGTATATCTTGCCGGGCTGAAACGATGTGGAAACATGATCCAGCGCAACCTTCTCTCCAAAGCGCTTAACAATTTCCTGAACTTCTAAAAGCGGTGGCGATGTCATTGATGAAGATGGCGGTTTAATCCTTGGCAGCGGCAAAAATAGCGTATCAAAGAGGCCTCCTTTTTGATGGGGAGATCGCTTTGCACAAGTTAAACGGGGTTCCCCATGAAAAGTTACTTTTGTTTTTGTCCTAAATCCACGCCAATGACACCCCGCCCTTCACACGTAAGTAGGAAGAAAACGCCCGCTATGCCGGAATTTGATGAATATTCCGCGGCCATTGCGCGGCGACAATATTTTCAACCTGCGGATCGGACCATCGACGACATGTTTCGCCGCGTGGCCGATTGGGTGGCCCTTCCCGAGCGGGAAGCGGAAAGAAATCGCTGGGCCGATACCTTTTTTGATTTGATGCGCAGCAAGCGTTTCTGTCCCGGCGGCCGTGTGTTGGCCGGCGCCGGCACGGCCCATGGAAATGTGTTGAACTGTTTTGTCCAGGGGGCCACCGTCCATCCCCCCGCCACATTCGAAGGCATCATGGAGGTGGCCAAAAAGCTGGCCCTGGTCACCAAGGTGGGCGGCGGCAACGGGGTCAACCTCGACCCCTACGTCTCGAAACGAACTCAGGGGGCCGTGCAGGGCCATGGCGTGGCCTATATGAACGCCGAGCATCCCGATGTGGAAGACTTTATTCAGGGCCTGATGCGCCCCAGCATCAATCCCGACGGCGAGAAGGTGCCCCATCCGATGCGCAACTGGACCCGCGTGGTCTATGGCTCCCTTTCCCCTGATGTGGCCATTCTGGCGCGCCGCTATGGCGTTCGGACGATGTCGCGCCCGCTGGCAAAGGAAATGATCGTCATCCAGGATGATATGGCCGGCATTATGGACGCGGCGGCGGAAGCCGCCCGCCGTTTGCTCGCAGGCGAAGAACCCCACGTAGATTTCTCCCAACTGCGTCCAGAAGGCACGCCCGTGAAAAGTTCCGGCGGGACGGCGTCCGGACCGGTCAGCTTCCTCATCGAAATCTTCGACAACTTTCTCGAATGGGCCCTCCGGGGCGGACCCGACGCCGGACCGGTGAATATTTTGCGGTATGTGTATGCGCCCGTGCTGCGCGTGGTCCGACAGGGGGGCACCCGACGCGGCGCCGGAATGGCCACCCTCGACATCGGACATTCCGATGTGCTGGATTTCCTCACCGCCAAAGACCTCGACCGGGAAGAAGCCGAAGGCGACATCTCCACCTTCAACATCTCTTTCCTGATTACGAATCGGTTTGTCCAGGCGCTTGAAAAGGATGAACTGTGGCCCATTCAGCCGCGGGAGATCCCCGGCAAGTATTTCATCGAACGTAAAGAGGGGGCTTATCAAGGACAGTGGCGGGAAGAAGCCGGCGCCAACGGGCACGGGCGGCCGCTGCCGTTGTATGAGGGGGGCGTGCCGGCCCGATGGTTGTGGCATGAGATTGCCCGGCATGCATGGAGTACCGGCGAACCGGGCCTGATCTTCATCGACAGGGTGAATGAAATGTCGGCCCTGAAAGGCCTCGGCCCACAATGGGAGATCCGGGCCACCAATCCCTGCGGAGAAATCCCCCTGACAGTGGGCGAACCCTGCGACCTGGGTGCTATGAATCTGGCCGCCTATATCGACAAAACCGGCGACTTTGACTTTGAGACGTTTCGGCGCGACGTGGCCGTCGCCGTTCGCTTCCTCGACAACGTGCTGGATGTGAACAAATTTGCCCTCGAAGACAACCGGAAAGCCTCGCAAACCCTGCGGCGGCTCGGCCTCGGCGTGATGGGACTGGCCGACGCACTCATTAAAATGGGCATTCCATATGATACCGAAGCCGCCCGACAAAAAGTGGAGGCCATCATGGACGCCTTGCGGGAGGAAGCCATTCGGACCTCCGAGAAACTGGCGGAAGAGCGGGGCGTGTTCCCCCTCTACGAACAGCATCGCGAACACTTCGAGGCACTGGGCATCGCCCCACGACGCAACGTAGCCCTCCTGACGGTGGCGCCCACCGGAACCACCAGCATGGTCATGGGCGTCTCATCGGGCATCGAACCCGTCTTCGCTCCTTTCATATGGCGCCGCATCGGGGCGGAATATAAACCGCTGCTCCATCCGCTCTTCCGACAGGTGCTGGAAGCCTATCCGCCCCATCCCGATTATGCCCGAGAGAATCAGTGGGATTGGGACCGAATCATCGAGGCCGTTCAGAACAATCACGGATCGGTCCAGGGGCTCGACTTCATACCCGAAGGCGTTCGTCAGGTCTTTAAGTGTGCCCACGACATCAGCCCCATCGATCACGTCCGTATGCAAGGAGCCGTCCAGCGGGCGTTCGACCGGTCAGGGTATGCCGGCAATTCCTTGTCGAAAACCATCAACATGCCCCATGAAGCCACCGTCGAAGAGGTCGAAGCCGCCTATACCGAAGCCTGGCGCACCGGCTGTAAGGGGATTACGGTCTATCGGGACGGCAGCCGTCAGTTTCAGGTGCTCACCACTTCCAAAAAGTCGGAAGAGACCTCCGAGGAAAAAACATCACCATCTTCGGATGACAGTCGGACTGCACCGGCCCCTATCGAAAAGCCCGTCTTTAAGCGCACAAGCCGCTTGTTTGGATTTACCGACAGGGTAAAACTGACGGCCTCCGACGGCACCCGCTATTCGTTTTTGGTCACGATCAACATGCAGGGGCCGCATCCCATCGAAGTGATTCTCACCAGCGGAAAAGCCGGCGATGAACAAAATGCCGATGCCGAAGCACTCGGCCGGGTGGTCTCCATCGCCCTCCAATACGGCGTGCCGCCGCAGGCGCTCATCCAGACGCTTCGGGGCATCAACGGCGGCATATATGGCACCTACTATAAGAAAATCGTCACCAGCAAAGGCGATCTGTTGGCGCTGGCCCTGGAGCAAAGCCTGCGGCTGGTGGAAGAACATCCCCAGCTTTTCACCCAGCTGGAAAGTGAAGACCCCGCCGCACAATGGAAGCAACCGGAACAAACAGGACTGGCCTGTCCGGACTGCGGCGCGCCGGTGAAGGTCGAAGAGGGGTGCCTGACGTGCAGTGCATGTGGATGGAGCAAGTGCGGATGATCCGCTTTAGACGGGATAGTAAGGGCGGATGAAGAGATAGACAAGCAGCCCGGAAATCGATACGTAGAGCCATAGCGGAAGCGTGATGCGGGCTATCTTCCGGTGGGCTGAAAACCGGCCCCGAAAAGCCAGCAGAACAGTGATCAGCGCCAGCGGCGTGATCAGCGCTGCCAGGATAATATGCGAAATGAGCAAGATATAATACACATATCGCAGCAGTCCTTGCCCGCCGTAAGGCGTGGGCGGGGCCATCGCATGAAAGATGACGTAGATGACGAGGAAGAGCATCGAGCTGACCAGCGCCGTAATCATCAACTTCTGATGACGGGCGATACGTCGGGCTTTGACGGCCCGGTAGCCGGCGATTAACAGGATGGTGGTCAAGGCGTTCAGGCCGGCATTGATCATCGGCAGGCGGTAAATCTGTTTGTTGGCCGGCATGTCCGGCGAATAGACATAAAACAAAAACGCTACGGCGCCCAGCATGATGAGGCTGGCGGCGGCGATGAGCAGGGCTTCCTTAGCGGACAAATTGCTCCGGGTGGGCATATTCATAATAAAGTGTTTGGATGTCTTCCCGCACGCGTCGGTGAAGCAAAGGCGAAGATAGAGAATAACGCCCGCGGATGGCGCCTGTGCGATCAATCAGCCATACCGTATGCGGAGGATATACTTCTTTTATGGTGTCAGGAGCATAGTGTAAGATGGCCCACCCATGCCGCTGTTCTTGTTGTGCAAGGATGAATGCAAACGCCGGCGATAGGGAAGGGGTGACGAGGGTGAAAGACCATTTCGATGGCGTCACCGTTTGGGCAAGGAAAAAGTGGAGTTGGAGCGCAAGCCGCCACCCTGTGGTGTCATCGGGAGAGAGAATGACCGCGATGGTGCCGTCGGCGCCGCGGGGAAGTTCGCTCACCACCTCGGCGAGCACCGGCAGGGGTTGATAGCGGTTGGGACGCGTGACGATAAATGTCACAGCGAAAAAAAGGGGGACGCCGATGAGCCCCCCTAAGATGAGCCACTTTTGAATGGAAAAATGCCGTCCCGTAGATGAAGGAGAGGGCGTGCGGGATGCCATCAGGCCGTTTCCATCAGCAACAGCGCAATCATGTATATCAAGAAAATAAGTGGCAATAGGATGGAAGCCACCAACCCCACCCGCTCGTGGCGCATGTGCATGAAGTAGGCCACAATGTAATATGCCTTCATAACAGTGAGGGCCAGAAAAAGCCCCGTGCGGACAACGCTCCGTTCCAAGGTGAAGGCAATCACAAACTCAAGGATGGTAACCACCGTCAGGATGATAAAGGCATACCAGATTTCCCGTTTCGAGGCGTGCGGAACGACGATGCCCTGTTCTTGAACGACGAAATCACTCATGACGATATTTTTTAAATCAGGTAGAATAACGTGAAGACAAAGACCCACACCAGATCCACAAAGTGCCAGTAAAGTCCGGCAATTTCGACGGCTTCATAGTTGCCTTTCCGCTCGAAGTCGCCTTTCATGGCTTTCCGGAGCATGATGGAATTAATCACCACGCCGGAGAACACGTGAAATCCGTGAAATCCGGTGATGGTGAAGAACAACTGTCCGAACATGGCGTCGCCGAAGGGATTACCGGACAGCGTAGTTCCTTCGGTGATGAGATGCGTCCATTCATAGGCCTGACAGGCCAAGAAGGCAATCCCGCCCAGAATCGTCAGGAAGAGATATTTGATGACGGTCTCTTTGTCGTTGCGATGACCGGCTTCCACGGCCAATACCATCGTCAGGCTGCTGGCGATGAGGATGAAGGTCATCAGGCCCACGAACACCAGCGGCAATCCGTGTTCGGCAATGAAAGGGAAGCTCTGGAAAACGACTTCCGGATCGGGCCAGTGAACGCTGCGGGCCCGATAAAACCCGTAGGCGGTCAGAAATGTACCGAACGTAAAGGCATCGGTGAGCAGGAAGACCCACATCATCAGCTTCGCCCAGCTGACGCCGAAGGGGGCAAGCCCCCCTTGCCAGCGGTTGGAAATCGGTGTATCAACGGCGTTACTCATAGAAAATATATTTTATCGGGTAAGACGCATGAAAAGGTAAAGATAGAGCCACAAAGCGGCCAAAAAATGCCATAACACGCTGGTGACGTATATCGCCACGTCTCGGCGTGCGTTTACCTTATAGCGGAACGATGCAATCAACACGTAGGCAATGAAGCCCAGCCCGAGGATGACGTGCAGCGCATGCATGGCCGCCAGCACGTAAACGTAAGACCCCGCCACATGCCCCACAAAGTAAATCCCGCGGCTGACCATATCCACAAAACCCATCCATTGCATGATGAGGAAGGCCGCCCCCAGCAGGAAGGTCAGCAAAAGCCAGACGCGGCTTTTTTCCACTTCGTCATGCTTGATCAGCCGATGTGCTTGCCAGAGGGTGAGGCTGCTGATAAGAATGGTAATGGTGGAATACAGATATATCTGCGGAAGTGCAAAAGTTTCCCAATGTCCTTCGGCCATCCGCACGATATAGGCGCTGGTGAAAGCAGCGAAAAACATGGTCATCACGCCAAGGGCCACCCAGATCATGAACTTCTGGGCGGCGGTGAGGCGGCGTTTTTCTTCCACCAACGAGAAAAGCTCCTTGCGCTCGATATAGCTCATCAGCCAATCATTTTATCAATGATAACCGTCAATAGGACAACGGGCAGATAGAGGTAAGACGCCAGCATCAGGGCCTTGGCGTTCTCACGGGAGGGGGTGCGATAGAGGCGATATGCCTTATGCACCACATAGGCGGAAACTAAGAAAATCAGCAATGTCCCCGCGATGCTCATCCATGGAAACCCATAAAAAGCGGCGGCTACGAGCAGCAGCGGCGCGGTGGCGGCAAAGATGACCAGCGCCGTGCGCCGGTCGGTGGTGTTGTAAGGCATCAGGCGGAACCCGCCCCGCTGATAGTCTTCGTTTAGCAGCCATGCCAGCCCCCAGAAGTGCGGAAACTGCCAGAAGAATTGCATGGCGAAGAGCACGCCGGCTTCGTAGGTGAAATCACCGGTGACCGATACATAACCGGCCAGCGGCGGCAACGCACCCGCAAACCCGCCGATGGCCACGGCAATGGGGTGGACGGTCTTAAGCGGTGTGTAGAGAAAGCCATAGACAATGATGCCTAAGGCACACAACCATGCGGCCGCCGGATGAATAAACTGATGCAGGATAAACACGCCGATGATACTGGAAACCATCACTACGGCCAGCGCGGCGGAGACGGAAATCCGCCCCTCGGCCACGGGCCGGTTTTGGGTACGGATCATTTTGCGGTCACGCTCCCGTTCAATGACTTGATTCAGAGCGTTGGCCGCCCCCACGCTGAGAAAACTTCCCGCCGCCAGCATGGCAACCACCGCCCCCGACACATCCGGATAGGAAGCTATCAGCAGGCCTAACACGGTGGTGAACACCACCAATGCCGTCAGCCGGAACTTGACCAGCTGAAAGTAGTCTCGAATCCATTGCCGCCATGTGACGGGGGCGGCAAGTGCTTCCATCATCTTCATGGGGTGCCCGGCATGGTTATGATGCAGTCTCGGTGGTCGAGGCCCGCTGGTGGGTTTCTTTATATTTTTTGTAGTTCACCGAATCCCAGATGGGATCGTAATCTTCCTTGTCGTAGTCGATGCCTGCGGCCAAATCTTCATCGCTGACGGTTTGAGGCAGGTAATCGTGGGGCGTGTCGGGACGTGAATATTCATGCGGTCCGCGGAATACGTGCGGAATCGGGCCCGGCCAGTTGCCAT
>JALVCQ010000130.1 GCA_027009805.1 Bacteroidota bacterium | reverse complement strand
CGCTATTATTATCGTGTCATCGGGATCACGCCTTTCGGTGAGCTTTCCGAGCCCGTCACCGTGTCGGCCATGGCCCGCGACCTCACCCCGCCCGCCGCCCCCGTGCTGGAAACAGCCGAAGTGAAAGACCAACGGCGGGTAGTGCTTCGGTGGACCTATCCCGATACCGCTAATGACGCGGCCGGCTTTCTGATCATGCGCAGTCACACCCCGCAAAAAGACTACGCCCCTATCGTATTTCCGCCTTTGCCGCCATCGGCCCGTACCTTCGTCGACACCCAGGCCGTGCCGGAAGAGCCCTACTACATCGTCACCGCCCTCGATACCGGTGGAAATGCTGCTCTTTCCCTACCGTATAAGGTGTTTTTTGTAGACACGTTTCCGCCATCGCCGCCTATAGGCCTTACTGGAACCATCGACTCGCAGGGCGTGGTACGGCTGCGGTGGCGTTCCAATATGGAGCCCGATCTGTTCGGCTATCGGGTGTTGCGCGCCAATGCACCCGACCATGAATTTACGCAGCTGACCAACCGCCCCATTCACGACACCTTTTTTGTGGATACGATCAACCTCCGGACGTTGACCCGTTACGTCTATTACCGGGTGTCGGCCCTTGACGTTAATTACAATCACTCGCCCATGTCGGCGATGCTTAGGCTGCGTCGGCCGGATCGCACGGCGCCGGTGCCGGCCGTCTTTCGGGCGGTCGTGCCTTCCGATTCGGGTGTGTGGCTTCGCTGGTCGGCCGGCACCAGTGAAGACGCGGCTTTTCAGCGGATTCAACGACGAATTTCCGATTCCACCTCATGGAAAAATCTGGCCACCCTGCCGCCGGGCGCCGGGCGGTTTACAGACAAGGCGGTGGAAGCAGGCATTACCTACGATTATCGCGTTCTAACCTTTGACAGCGCCGGGCTTTTTTCTTCTTCCGACGTGGTGACGGCCCGCCCCTATCCGGCGCCCTTAAAGCCGCCTGCTTTCGTCCGTCTGCAATATGACTCGACCTCCTCGACCATTTCGCTGCAATGGCACTATCCCTATCCCATGCCTTCAAAGGGCTATTTTATCGTCTATCGGGCGACCAAAGACCGGGCCCTGACGCCGTATCGGACCCTTCCGTTATCCGCGAATGCATTCCACGATCGCTTGCTTCCCACCGAGGGGCTTTATCGATATGCCGTCAAGATTGCCCGGCGTCCCTTTGACAGCTCGCCCCTGTCTCGGGTGGTGTCGGTGGAGGTGCGATAAGGAAAAACGTGCCGGCGCGGGCTCCCGTATTCCAACCCTTAACTTTGCCGCATATGCTGGGCAAGGCACGCAATCGGTTTCGGGAGTCGTGGGATTTGGGGGTGGAGGTGTGGCAGGGACTGCTGCCCGCGGAACGCAAGGCACTGATTAAAACGGGGCTCAGCTTGCTGGCCATCGCCGTGGTGGAAGTGGTGAGCGTGGCTTCGCTGTTTCCGCTGATTTATGCGGCCGTCCGGCCCGAATCGGTTCACAGCATTCCCGTCTTACGATCGCTGTATGCATGGCTGCAACCGGCGGAGGGGCGGGAGTTCCTTATCCAGTTGCTGGGCGGCGTGGTGATCATCTTTCTATTTAAGGAGGCGATTATTCTCTGGCTGCGGCACCGCAACCATCGGCGGATTTACGCGGTGGGCAGCGCCATCGCCCGCCGGTTGCTGGCCAACTACTATCACCTTCCATATGAAAAGATCGTCCGGGAGAATCCATACCGATTCACCACGGTGATCATGAACTTGGCCTATACGTATGCGCAAGGCATTCTGTTGCCATTGCTGAATTTCTTTTCGGAGGTTCTCATTTTGGCGGTGTTGGCCCTTGCGGTTATGTTGGCCGACCCCACGCTTTTTTCGATGTTGCTGTTTGTAGTTCTTCCGCTGTTGACGCTGGGCATGGCTTTGTTGCGTCGGAAGGCCCGCTACCTCAGCCGGCAAACGCAACGCCTGCACCCGACGGCTTATCAGCGCCTTCACGACGCCACCCGCCATGTGCTGGAAATCAAAACGTTTGGAGCCGTTCCCTTTTTTCAAGAGCGGTTTCTGGGAAAACATCAAGAACTATCGGAGACCTACGCCGGCACATCTACGCTGGCCGCCTTGCCCCGCCATTTCATGGAGATGGCCATGCTGATCGGCATGGGCGTGTTGATTGTCAAGGCTTTGCTGGCGGCTGATATTACGCCGACATTCACTTTCATGGGGCTTTTCGTGGCGGCTTCTTACCGGATGGCGCCCTCCATCAACCGGATTATGAACAGCCTGTTGTTGCTGCGTAAGAATGAGTTTATCTTGCAGGAAATGGCTTTATTCCCGGATCCGCAACCTACAGTGACGCCCTCGCCGTTGCCGGCGCTATCCCTGCAAAAAGGATTGTTGTTTGATCGGGTAACGTATGCTTATCCGGGGGTTTCGACGCCTGTGATTGAGGACGTCACGATGGAATGGCCGCGGGGAAGCATTTCGGTGCTCATCGGCCCTTCCGGTTCGGGGAAGACCACCCTGTTCCGGCTGGCTGGCGGTTTCTTATCGCCTACGAAAGGGACCATCACCATCGACGGCGTGCCGCTGGACCCCGCGCACATCCGCCAGTGGCACCGCTACATCGGCTTTATGCCGGCCCAACCGCTTTTTTTCGCCAGCTCGTTGCTGGAAAACCTGGTCCTC
>JALVCQ010000129.1 GCA_027009805.1 Bacteroidota bacterium | reverse complement strand
GCGCCGATCCATCAGATAATAATGCACCGACTGCTGATCGCCGTCCACCGCCACCACCCACTTTTCATCGGCCAGGTCGCGGCTCGTCACCCCAAACTGCCGGCCGGGCTCCACATCCGCCAGCGCGTCGAACGCCGACCGCAGCGCCGGGTTCAGCACCACCCACGCCTGCTTATCCCGATTGACCGCCACGGCGTCGGGCCTCTCCGACCGCGGATGAAACAGAAAAGGCGCCCCCAGCGCCATCGTCCCCACGCCTACGTCATAATGCGGATCTTCGGCCAGCACCCGTTCGGTGCCGTCGGCGGCATTCACCGCCACCAGACACTGCCGGGGATGTCCGATCGTAGAAAGCATATACAGGCGGCCCCCGCGAAAGGCCAGCGGCTCGATGGTGAAGGCGTGGCGGACGTCCCACTCCATCAGGCGTTCCCACCGACCATCTCGAAAGACAAGCAGCTCGCCGCCGCCGTCATCCCGAAAACGCTGACCGACAGCGGGCTGCAAATGCTCGTCCACCAGCCATCCCGCCACCTCCATGTTGTTGTGCACCAGCAGCTCCCGCTCGCCGGTGCGGATGTCGAGGCGGTAAAGGTCGTGCCAGCGCGGGTCGCGGTCGTTGAGCTCCACCACCACCTGCTCGGGATGATGCGGCGAGACGCCCACAATGCGGGCCTGCACTTCTCCCTCGGGCGTCAGACACCGCCGCTGCCCCGTCGCCACATCCGTGGCATAGATGCGCCAGTTCTCGTCGCCCTCCTGATCTTGCAACGTCAGAATATGCCGCCCATCATACGCCCAGAAATAATCCTTAACACCATGCCCCTTCAGGCGCGTCAGCGGCGTCATCCGCTCCGGCGCCTCCACCGGCGCCAGCCACACATTCTGCACATCATCCAGCGACCGCAACAGCGCCAACCGACGCCCATCCGGCGAAATCTTCACCGACCGCACATCCGAAAAACGAAATAACAACGGTAACGGGATCCATTGATCGTCCATTCTTTACACGCTTTTTATATGCTACAATATTAGCCGTTTTTTGTGGGGAATAGGGCCGACGATTATTTCGTTCCTTGGTCAATGAACCCGGAGAGCTGTTCCCAAATCAAGCCTATCGCATGCCATGATATATGTGACTGCTTATGCAAAGCAAAGTCCCCCCTCGCCTTTATGCTGTGCGAAGAACCGGCGGGTTCACTTTTTTCTCCTTTCCCACTGCCAGTAAAACAGCGGATAGATGGGGAGGGGTATGCTTGCGTATTGACCGATATCGGGAAACCATGCATTGATGGCGACGAGTTCGATGCGCATGTTTCGCAAGAAGCGCCACTTGTTTTGGTAAAAGGGTGCGATGCGCATGCCGTAGTTAAGCTGGATTTTCCGCGGGACGTTTTCGAAGTAGGTCAGGGTTGCGCCATAGCTGAGGGCCACATGATAGCTGATCCACGGGCGTTTCCGCCATCCCACGCTCAATGAGAAATTGGGATTAAGGTTCGGAACAAGCCGGGCGGTCATCGTATCGCCTTGCGCCCACCACATTTCGCTCATATAATCCACGCCTACCGCTCCGTTCACGCATAGCGGCCCCCACCGATACCCCCATGCGGTTTTCAGGTGAAAGTAGCTTCCATTCTGATAGAGCGTGTGCTCTTTGACGTCAAACCTGCTGAGGGTATCCCACAGGTGAAAAAATTGCCCTTCCACGCTGATGGTGGGCAACAGCTGCTTTTGCGTCGCTATCTTATAGCGGGCGCTGAGGCTTGGTATGGGATAATGCGGTTTGAAAAACAAGCCGCCGACAAGCGGCGTGAAGTCCAACTGCACGGTCAGGCGGTCGGTCACGCCGACGAAAGCCCAGCCGGGGCCGGGAAGGGTCTGCAACGATTGGGCATAAAACCATTCGCCTCGGTGGAAGGTATATGGCGTGATGCCGTCCACGGGATGAAGGTAGGTGTCGTCGTCAAGCGGGTTGATTTTTGAAGTATCCGTTTGTCCACACAAGCCGAAGACATGCCCGCAAACGAGCACCGCCAGAAGCGATTTTTTCATGGGGTTCCGCGCATCTCTTGCAGCCCTTCCTGCTCAGACACCACGGGGTGGTAATTCAACGCTTTTTTTAAGCCCATTCCCGAATATTGTCCAGCCTGCCCATCACCGGCTCGACGCCCAGGTTGCGCAATGTTTGAGCAGAACTATCCGAATGGGCCAGACCGGTGATACGAACATCTTCCCTTGTCAGCCTTTTAATCACCTCTTGTCCCAGAAAGCCGCTTCCGCCGGTAATCAACACACCTGTTCTCGAAGATTGTCGGCTCATGTCAAAAATTTAGGTGACGGTGGCACGCAGTCAAGTTGATTGAGGTTATGACTCCGACAAAGATACCAACTTTCTATATGACGTTGCTTCATAGGGGGCTGATGAACATGACCGTTAAGGGGAGCTGTGATTTTCCAGCTGATTAAGCTGCGCGATCCGCTGAAAGCGGCTTATCGCTTCACGATTTTCAGCCTTCGAGCGGAGGGCTTTCCCGCGGCAACGATTTCGACGATATAAACGCCTGCCCGATAGGCACGGATGTCGAGCACTGCGTCAGCCGCCGACGTCTTTCCGCGCGCGATCACCTTTCCGCTCACATCTTTCACCACGTAGGCAAAGCCCGGCGTTCGGGACGTGGTTTTAATGTGAATATAACCGCCG
>JALVCQ010000128.1 GCA_027009805.1 Bacteroidota bacterium | reverse complement strand
GGAGATGAGCCTCGAAGCACTCCTGAAATCGGATGCGGTGGACAACACCGCCGTGCGCAATAACGGCGGTGGACATTTCAACCATTCGCTGTTCTGGCAAATCATGTCGCCCAACGGCGGCGGCGCTCCATCGGGCGAGCTGGCCGCGGCCATCGACGGCGCCTTCGGCAGCTTCGAGAACTTCAAAAACGCCTTTACCAACGCGGCCCTCACCCGCTTCGGCTCGGGATGGGCATGGCTGGTCGTCAAAGACGGCACTCTGAAAGTATGCTCCTCGGCCAATCAGGATAACCCGCTGATGAAGGTGTGCGGCTGCGAATGCAACGGCGGAACGCCCATCCTCGGCCTCGACGTCTGGGAACATGCCTATTACCTCAAATATCAGTGGCGGCGACCCGAATATGTGGCCAATTGGTGGAACGTCGTCAACTGGGAAGCCGTGGCCCGCAACTTTAAGACGGTATAGGAATTATGGCTTGATTATTGCTCCTGTCAAGGAGCAAATGTCAGCACTGGTGCCGGCAATAAAAATGAAGGGCAGGGGAGGTCTTTTCTTCACATTGGTGCTTATCCTTCTGGGATTTACCACCGGCTGCACGTATCGACAGATAGACGACCTCCCCGCGCCGTGCGACACCTCCAACGTCACGTTTTCGGCGGTGGTGGGGCCGATCATGGCGCAGTCGTGCGCGCTGTCCGGCTGTCATGATGCCGCCACCCGGTCGGCGGGATACGATTTGTCTTCTTATATGGGGGCGAAAATGTGTGCCCATCAGGGCCGCCTGCTGGGCGCCATCCGCCACGAGCCGGGATATTCTCCCATGCCCAAAGGCGGCGGAAAGCTCGACTCGTGCGACATCGTCCGCATCGAATACTGGATTAACCACGGAATGACACCATGAAAAAAATACTTCAAATCCTTTTGCTGACGGCCCTGATGGCGCCGCTGTCCGCAGCGTTTGGGCAACTTTATTATACCACCGCCGGCCATATCCGTTTCTTCTCCAGCGCGCCGCTGGAAGACATCGAAGCCCACAACCGATCCGTGTCGTCGTTTATCGACCTGAAAAGCGGCAAGGTGGTGGCTAAGGTGCCCATCCGCAAGTTCGACTTTCCCAACGACCTGATGGAAGAGCACTTCAATGAGCGGTTCCTGCATTCCGACCGATATCCCAATGCGGAGTTTCGCGGCAAACTGGTCAATCGGGCGGATATTGACCCGCAGGCCTCCACGCCCCAGAAGGCCGTTATCGAAGGGCAGTTGACCATCCACGGCGTGACCAAACCCTACCGCATCCAGGGCACGCTTCAACGGGAAGGCGACGGCTATCGGGCCCGGGCGCGGTTTAAGGTGCGGCTGGCCGACCATCACATTGAAATTCCCGCCATCGTCTCGCAGAAGATAGCAGAAGAGGTGGATGTGTTTGTGGACTTCCATTACAAGCCTTTTAAGAAGAAAAAATGAGGCGGCGGATTGGCTGGGTTGCTTTCATCGCCGTTCTCTGTCTGGGATGGCATCCGTCGGCACAGGCACAGGAGACGGAGGATCTGATGGCGTTGTTAGATGAGACGGCGCCCCCGGAAACCCCGCCTGCGGTGGGTGCCGCTTTTATGGGCACCCGTCTGGTGCAGCAACCTTCGCCCCGGCTGCTCCCGCCGCACCATCTTCATTTTGTGGTGTCGCACCGATTTGGGGCGCTGGCCGACGGGACGCGCACCTTTTTCGGGCTGGACAACGCCTCCACCCGCATCGCCTTTGAATATGGGCTGAACCGCCGGGTGAACATCGGCGTGGGGCGCACCACCTTCGAGAAAACTTTTGACGGCTTTGTGAAGGTGGGCTTGCTTCGTCAGGGCCGCAGCCCTGTAACGCTGACCTATCTTTCGGAAGTGACGGCCGTGGGGTTGCCCTGGCCGGATGACGGCTTTGCCTATCGGTTTACCGATCGGCTGCATTACGTGCAGATGTTGCTGGTTGGCCGAAAATTTTCCTCGCGGCTCTCGCTGGCACTCATGCCGGTGTATGTGCACCGCAATCTGGCGCCGGCGGGCGCCTCGAATGATGTCGCTTTTGTGGGCGTCGGCGGGCGCTTTAAGCTGAATGACGACCTCGCCCTGGCCTTTGAATACAGCCCGCGGGTGTGGGGCCGCTTGCCCGACGGCACGGCGCCTTTCGGCATGGCCCTGAATATTCGCACCGGCGGCCACGTCTTTCAGTTGCTCCTGTCGAACGGCCGCGGTCTGACGCAAAAGCACGTGTTCCTGAATACCCACGACGCACTCGCTACCGGCCGCCTTCATTTCGGATTTAACCTCTATCGGGTCTTTTCGCCGGGGATGCATCACAAAACCGCAGGGTAGGCTGCATCTTTGCCGTTCATTCGGCAGCCCATGACGTCCCTTCGTTTTGACGACACCATTGTGGCGGTGGCCACGCCGCCGGGCCGCTCGGCCATCGGCGTGGTGCGCCTCTCGGGGCCGCAGGCCGTCGAGATGGCCGATGCCTGCTTCCGCGGCAAACGGCGGCTGCATGACCTCAAAGGCTATCAGGCCGCCTACGGTCGCGTGGTGGACACCCACGGTGCGGTCATCGATGAGGTGGTGGCGCTGGTCTTTCGGGCGCCGCGGTCTTATACCGGCGAAGATATGGTGGAACTCTCGGCCCATGGCTCGCCTTACATCCTCCAGAAGATGGTGGAGCGTCTGGTGGAA